>NZ_VANU01000004.1:0-300000 GCF_005771535.1 Arcobacter arenosus | reverse complement strand
TCTAGTTATATGCATCAAAAACTTTTACCAAAATTAGTTAAATATATTGATTTGGTATTTTCAACAGGTTATGATACTGCAAAAGTATTAGAGTATTTAAGTAAAAGAGAAATAATAGTACAACCCAGCGGAATTAATGAGATATTTTTTGAGAATTATTTAGAAGTTAAAAATGAAGTTTTTACAGTCATCACCGTAGCAAACTTATTTCCAAAAAAGAATATTGAATTAATTTTGGAAATAGCAAAGAAATTAAAAGAATATAAGTTTATTATAGTAGGTGATGGAACACAAAAAAGTCAATTAATTAATAAAATAAAAAGTGAAAATATATTGAATGTAAAGTTGTTAGGCTTCCAAACTCCACAAGAGGTTAGAAGTAATTATCAAAAAAGTGACTGTTTTTTACTTACTTCTTTTGCAGAAGGTACACCTACCTCTGCACTTGAAGCTATGGCTTGTGGATTGCCTATAATAAGCTCAAATGCAGGAGGCCTTGGAAATATTGTTAAAGACAACAAAAATGGATTTATTATAAAAGATTTTGATAAAAATAAATATATTGAAAAAATTGAATTATTAAAAACAAATGAAGTATTACGGAAAAAAATGTCAAAAACTAACTTAAAGTTGGCACAAAATTATAAATGGGAAAATGTTGCAAATTATATTAATTATAAGATGGAAAGATTAATAAATGAAAAAAATTAATATTATGCATTTAATTACAGGTTTAGGAATGGGTGGAGCTGAAAAAGTAGTATTAGATTTGGCAAAATACACTTCAAAAAAAGATTTTAATACTTATGTAGTATCTCTTTCAAAAAAAGATGAGCTTCTATCTGAATTTACTTCCAATGGTATTAATACTACAATATTAGGAAAATCAAATTCATTATTTAATATATTTTCTATAGTTAATATTATAAATAAATTTATAAAAGAGAAAAATATACAAATAATTCATGCACATATGACACATTCTGTAATTGTTTCTTCGATTTTAAAAATTTTAAATCCTTCGTTAAAAATCGTTTTTACTTCTCATAGTTTTAATATCGGATCTAAAATAAGAGAGTTTATTGTTTGGAGTATAAAATTTACTAGAGATATAGATATTGTGTTTTCAAAAAACATATTAAAGTTTTTTTATAAAAAGAATTATAAAATCATACCTAATGGTATAAAAATAAATAAATATGTATTAGCGTTAGAAAAAAATAAAAAGTTTACTTTTATAGCAATTGGTAGACTTGAACCTGTTAAAAATCACAAGTTTTTATTGGAACTTGCAAATGATTTAAAAGATAAATTTGATTTTGAAATACAAATAGTAGGTCATGGTTATTTAAAAGAAGAGTTAGAAAAACTAATTGAAAAATACAAATTAGAGAATTATATAAAACTTCTTGGTCTTCGAAATGATATACCTAATCTTTTAAATAAATCACATTGCTTATTAATGCCTTCTATTTGGGAAGGATTACCTATTGTAATACTTGAAGCAGGAGCTTCTAATTTACCTATAATTTCAACTCCTGTTGGAAGTATTCCCTCTCTTCTTGACAATGAAAATGCGTATTTATCTAATTTAGAACAGTTTCAACAAAATATGATTGAGGTTATAACAAATTACGATAGGGCAAAAGAAAAAAGTCAGAGTTTATTTAATGTAATTAGTAAAACTTATTCTATTGATAAAATAGTTAATGATCATGAAAAAATCTATAGAGAATTAATATGAAAAAAATATTATTTGTTGTGAATGTAGATTGGTTTTTTGTATCTCATAGATTACCATTAGCTTTAAAAGCCATAGAAAAAGGATATGAAGTTCATTTATCTTGTGCTTTAACTGATAAAAAGGACTATTTAGAAGATATCGGTTTAAAAGTACACCCTCTTAATTTGTCAAGAAGTAGTGTAGGTTTGAAAGGAGAAATTAAAACTTTTTTTGGAATTTATAATACTTTAAAAGAAATTTCACCCGACATAGTACATTTTGTAACTATTAAGCCAGTACTTTATGGTGGTTTATGCACAAAATTTTTAAATATTGATAAAAAAGTTTTTTCAATTTCTGGACTTGGTTTTTTATTTATTAAAGAGGGTGTAAAAGCTTCTTTTGTAAGAAGTATAATTAAGACAATCTATAGAATTGTTTTTAGTGGGAATAACACTCATATAATTGTTCAAAATCCTGATGATAAATCATTAGTTAATTCTATAACAAAAGCTCCTACTACTTTAATTAGAGGTTCAGGTGTAAATTTAAAAGAATATAAATATTTTAAAGAAAATTGTGAAAATGTAAAAGTAACAATGGCCTGTAGACTTTTAAAAGACAAAGGAGTTTTTGAGTATATTGAGGCTGCTAAAATGATAAAACAAAAGTTTCCAATGGTAGAATTTGGGCTTTATGGTGATACAGATATTTATAATCCAGCAAGTTTAACTAATGAAGAAGTTGATAAGATAAAGAAAGATAAGATAGTAGAAATATATGGTTTTAATAAGTATATATCAAAAATATTTTCAGATTCAAATATAATAGTTCTGCCATCTTATCGTGAAGGATTACCAAAAGTGCTTATTGAAGCAGCAGCTTGTGGAAGGGCGGTTGTAACTACTGATGTTCCTGGTTGTAGAGATGCTATAGAAGTTGAAAGGACTGGACTTTTATCTAAAGTAAAAGATCCAAAATCTCTAGCTGAGAGTATTGAAAGACTTATACAAGATAATGAGCTCAGAAATAGTATGGGAAAAGCCGGTAGAGAACTTGCAGAACAAGAATTTGATATAAATAAAGTAGTTGAAAAGCATTTTGAAATATATGAGAGTTAAAAGATGAAGAAAATATTAATCACAGGTTCATCAGGATTCATAGGAAGTTATTTTATAAATAAATACAAAGCAAAATATCAAATTGAAATATTTAGTTTTAGAAGTGGTGATATTAATACTTTAGATTTTGCTGGTATAGGTGTCGTTTTTCATCTTTCGGCATTAGTTCATCAAATGGGTGGAGCAAGTAAAGAAGAGTATGAAAAAGTAAATATTATTCAAACTTTAGAGCTAGCAAAAAAAGCAAAAGAACAGGGAATAAAACAATTTGTTTTCATGAGTACTGTAAAAGTTTATGGAGAGGAGACAAATAGTAAATATACAGAAAATACTATTTGCAACCCAGAAGATGATTATGGAAAAAGTAAATTAGAAGCAGAACTTGAACTTCAAAAATTAGAAGATGAAAATTTTAAGATAAGTATTGTAAGAACTCCTATTGTGTATGGATTTGGAGTTAAAGCAAATATTAAAAATTTCATAACTTTAGTTAATAAAATTTCAGTCTTACCCTTTGGAAAAATTGAAAATAAACGAAGTATGGTTTATATCGGAAATCTTTGTCATTTGGTTGATGAGGTGATTAGTCAAAAAAAATCAGGAATCTTTTTAGCAAGTGATAATGAACCTCTTAGTACTACAAAACTTTGTGAACTTATAGCAAAGAATTTAGAAAAAAAAGTATATTTAGTTAAAATACCATTTTTTGAGAGTTTATTAAAAATAGTAAAACCTTCATTTCATAAAAGATTATATGGTAGTTTAGAAATTGATAATAGTATTACAAAAGAGAAATTAAATCTTAAAAATCCATATTCTGTTGAAGAGGGTATAAAACTTATGATAAAAGGCAAAGATTGATTTATCTAATATTACTTTTAATCTCATTTTCACTTACATATTTTATAAAAGAGTATGCTATAAAAAAATCACTAGTTGCTACTGTAAATGAACGAAGTTCTCATACTGTACCAACTCCCCATGGTGGAGGTATAGCATTAGCTATCACTTGGTTTTTAGGATTACTTTATCTGTATTTTACTGATGATATAGATTTAAACCTTTTTTATGCACTTTTAGTTGGCATAGTCATTAGTTTAGTTAGTTTTCTTGATGATATTTATGAGTTAAGTGCTAAATTAAGACTTATATTTCAATCGTTAGTATCCTTAGGTGGATTGTATTTTTTAGGTGGATTTGAGAGTTTAGATTTTTTTGTTTTTTCTATAGAAAATCAAATAGTTACAAATATATTTGCATTTTTTATGATTATATGGTTTATAAATCTTTATAACTTCTTAGATGGAATAAATGGTTATGCAGGAAGTGAAGCTATATTTTTATCTTTATCTGGGTTTATCCTTTTTAATGAAAATCATTTTATAGTTTTAATTGTTGCAGTTCTTGGATTTTTATACTGGAATTGGAATAAAGCAAAGATATTTATGGGGGATGTTGGTAGCACTTTATTAGGGTACAATATTGCCGTTTTTACAATTTATTATTCAAATCAAACTAGTGAAAATTTTTGGATATGGATTATTTTGTTTTCTTTGTTTTGGTTTGATGCTACTGTTACTTTGATACGAAGAAAATTAAATGGTGAAAAATTATCTCAAGCTCATAAAAAACATGCATATCAAAGACTTACACAAGCTGGATGGAGTCATTATAAGGTTACAAACTATTCGGTAGTTGTAAATATAATTTTATTTTGTTTAGTTTATTTTGTCTCTAATATTTTTATTGCTTTTATATTTAGTATAATTTTGTTGAATTTTGTTATGAAATATATAGATAAAAAGAAAAGCTTTATCAAATATTCATAGCTACTTTAGTATAATACTGACCATTATAAAAAAGGATTTGATACTTGCTAAAACCTTCTCCTCTAAAAAGAATAATATTTTTTTTAGTATTTGATTTTTTATTGTCCCTTACGTCATTATATTTATCTTATAATCTTAGATTTAATTTTGAAATACCTAGTGATTTTTTAAATAATTTTTTTATAATATTTTTTGTAATATTTTTTATAAAGGTTTCTTTTTTTATTTATTTCAAATTATATAGAACTGCTTGGCGTTTTTTTTCATTATATGAAATAAAAAAAATCATATTAGCTCATATCTTAAGCTATGGATTATTTATTATTGTTTTTATTCTTTTTAGAGAAGAACTTAGTCCTTTAGCTAGAAGTATTATTATCATAGATTTTATGTTTTCTTTGGTATTTATCTCTTTATTAAGACTTTCAAAAAGAATTATTATAGAAAGTGGTAAGGGGTCTAAATATAAAAATACACTTATTATAGGGGCTGACAATAGTATAAAAAATATATTAAATGATTCTAAAAACATTGATTATACACCAGTTGCAATTATTGATGATAATAAAATTCTAATAAATAGTTATATTATGAATTTAAAAGTATCTTCTTTTGAAGATATAGAAAGCATAATTAAAACAAAAAGTATTGAAGCTGTAATTATCTCAAAAGATTATGAACAAAATAGATTGATAAATATTTTTGAGATTTTAAATAATTTGAATATAAATGATATTAAAAAAATTAATACATTAAGTTCAACTAATACAAAAGAGTTAAAAGATATATCTGTTGAAGATTTACTTGCAAGGCATCCAAAGGATTTAGATAAGGAGAAAATTGAGTCTTTTATTAAAAATAAAGTTATACTTATAACAGGTGCAGGTGGAAGTATTGGCTCTGAGATAAGTAGACAATGTAAACTTTTTGGTGCAAAAAAATTAATTTTACTTGATCATAGTGAATATAATCTTTATAACATAACAGAAGAATTAAATGATAATATAGTAATTCCTGTAATGCAAACAGTTAGAAATTTAAGCTTTTTAGAGTCTACTTTTGAAAAATATAAACCACAAATAGTTATTCACGCAGCAGCATATAAACATGTACCTTTAGTAGAAGAAAATATTTTAGAGGGTATTTCAAATAACATTATCGGAACTAAAAACTGTATTGATTTATCTGTTAAATATGGTGCAGAGAAATTTGTTTTAATCTCTACAGATAAAGCTGTAAGACCTACAAATGTAATGGGAACTACAAAAAGAGTTTGTGAATTATATGCTCAAAATGTTAAAAGTAAAAATACTGAGATTATTTCAGTTAGGTTTGGAAATGTATTAGGAAGTAGTGGAAGTGTAATTCCTAAATTCAAATCTCAAATACAAAATGGTGGACCAATTACAGTAACCCATCCTGATATCACTAGATATTTTATGCTTATTCCAGAAGCTTGTGAATTAGTGTTACAAGCAGCTAGTATTGGAAAAGGTGGTGAAATATTTATTCTTGATATGGGAGAACCAATTAAAATAGTAGATTTAGCTAAAAAAATGATTGATTTAAGTGGTAAAAAAGATATTGAAATTGAGTTTTGTGGTTTAAGACCAGGTGAAAAACTTTATGAAGAGTTATTAATAAACGATAGTGACATGAAAACACAATATGAGTCAATAACAGTTGCAAGTAAAACAGAGTATAATATTGATAAACTTAATAGTGATATTGAAGAATTGTTGCTATGTAAAGATAAAATAGCAAAATTAAAAGAGATAGTACCAGAGTTTAATCATCAATTAAATTAAGCTTTTAAAACCTCTTCAACATCAAAGCCATCAAATCTATCTATCCCTTGATTTTTTGAAAATTTATAAAGTTCTACACATCTTTTATATAAAGATTCTTCTGTATGTATCTCATTTTTTGCAATTTGAAGATAGTAAATGTTATCGCAAGAAACAATTTCTTTAAAATCATATTTATTTAAAGCAGAATTCTTACTTATATTAATTAGATGCTCTTTTTCCTTGTGAGAAAAATAAAAACCCCAATTTAATTCTTTTTTTAGGTCTAAATTTTTTATGCTATTGATTGTTTTAAAATATTCTTTTATATAAGATTTTTTTATCATATTGTTTGGCCTAAATATATAATTATAATTATTACTAATTATAAATAAAATTATTATAAAGGCATCAATTCTTTAAGTTCATTGATTATAAAATGTCTCAATGAAAACAATAACTTATAAATCAAAAACAAAATTAATAGAAAAAATTTTAGAAGATGAAAATATAAAAGAGCTTTCAAAATCTTCTGTATTTGGAAAAATACTAAAGAAAAAAGAAAATGCTGACGTATATTTTCATAGTGGAAGTTTAGATAAAGAAGCCCATCTAAATATTCAAAATGCACAAAAGGTAATTGTAAACTCAGAAAGAGTAAAAAAAGAGCTTAGTGAATTTGAAGAAAAAATTGAAGTTATTTATCCTTCACTTGATATAAAATATGATGATATAGAAAAAATTAAAAAAGAAGTATACTCACAACTTGATATAGGAATAAATAAAAAAACAATTCTTTTTACAGCAAAGAACTTTAAAACTTCGGGGGTATATGATTTCTTAAACATTATTAATTATATAAATTTTAAAGATTTTGTAGCCATTATTGCAGGGGATAAAAAAGAGATTGCAAATCTAAAATTCAAAATATCTCGTATGGAAGTAAATGAAAAATTGATTTTATTAGATGATTATGATGATATAGATAAACTTTTTATAGCTTCTGATATATTTTTGCTTCCAACAACAAACAAAACTTTTAATACAAATATTCTAAAAGCTATGTATTGTAAATGTGCTGTTTTTACAACAGTTATAAATGATGCATCTGAGTTAGTGGATGTTTTTTCAACAATGGAATCTCCCCAAGATAGAAGTATGCAGTTTAAACTTGATGCTCTTTTACAAAACGAAGAGGAGTTAAATACTATCAAAAAGCAAAATTATGATGTTTCAAAAGAGTATACTTTAGATAAACAATTAGAAAAACTAAAAGATATTATCTCTAAGATTTAATCTTTTCTTTCATGTATAAATGAGGCAAATTTAGGTTTGCCATATTTTGTAAAACCATAGTATTTAAAGTTTACAACTGTACCTATTTTAAAACCTTTAATTCTTTGTTCTTTTGTAAATCCATTCCCTAGATTAAATGTTATTTCATTATCAAGTTTAACAATCAAACTTTTTAAAAGCTTAGTCTTTTCATTCATATTTATTCCCACAACAATACCCTCCATATCTTGAACATTTTTTATTTTTAAAACATGGGGAGTTCTTCCTGTATGATAATCTTTAGTTGGATCTTTTACAATTATACCTTCACCTTTATTTTTTATAATCTCTTCTAAAAACTTATTTAGGTGTTCTTTATTTTTTACTTTTATTTGTTTTATTATGTTTACATGTTTATTTGGATGCGTTTTAAACCAAAACTTGGCTTTATCTAATCTTTTAAAAAAATCTCCCTTTGTATTAGGAACTTCAAATATATTATAAGTTAGATTTTCCCAATATTTACTGGGCTTTTGGTCCATTACTATATTTTGTATATTTTCAAAATCATCTCTTTTTGTCCATAACTCGCCATCTAGTTCAAAATCTGGGAAATTTTTTATAAACCATTTTGGTGGATATATCTTTTTACCTTTTCTTGTTAATAATTGTTTTCCATCCCAGTAACCACGTATCCCATCTAGTTTTTCACTCATAACCCAGCCTTTTATATTTTGTTCTTCATATATTTTAGGCTTTTGTAAATCAACTGCAAAAGAAAAAACTGATAAAAAAAGTAGTACAATATATTTTGTGAAAAAATTCATAAATAAATCCTTATTATAAATAATATAAAATATTATCAAAACTATCTTTAATTAAATAACTTATACAAGATGGTCAAATATTAAACTTCACTTAAGTTTAACAAGGTACAATACGCGAATATTTTTCACTACAAAATTTAAGGAATAAAAAATGTCAAGAAGATGTTCAGTTTCAGGAAAAGGACCTATGGTTGGAAACAACGTAAGTCACGCAAACAACAAGACTAAAAGAAGATTTTTACCAAACTTAAGAACTGTAAGAGTTACTTTAGAAGATGGTACAACAAGAAAAATTAGAGTTTCTGCTAAAGAGTTAAGAACTCTTAAAAAACACTCATAAGAGAGCACTTAAGAAAGTGCTTTCATGAGCATTTTTAGAAGAGTTAAGAAAGCTCTGGGCTGGGAACTTCATTCAGCCAAACCAGAATATGATTTAAACCCAATCATATATTCTCAATTAAAACCTTTTAGATTACCTCTTGTTTTAGTCCAATTTATTATGATAATTGGAACGATGGGTTATATATTAATCGATGATTTTCCAATATTAGATGCAGTTTATCAAACAGGTATTACATTTACAACTGTTGGATTTGGGGAAGTTGCTCCAATATCACCAGCTGGAAGATTTTTTACTATTACTCTAATTATTTTTGGATTTGCTATATTTACCCTTTCAACGGCAGTATTAATTGATACAATTATCAAAGGGAATCTATTTGAACTATACAAGGAACGAAATATGCTTTATAAAATTGCTAGACTTAGACGTCATTTCGTAATTTTTTATCACAATGAGTATACAGCACAGTTAGCTAAACAGTTTAACCAAAATCATGTTCCATTTGTGGTAGTTGACCCAAGTGATGATATTGAAGAGATTGCAAAAGAGTGCAATTATCCATATTTTGTAAAAGAAGAACCTTTTAAAGAGGAAGCTTTTTTAAAATCTCATTTAAGTTCAGCAAAGGGTGCAATCTCACTTTCGAAAAATATTTCAAACAATATTACACTTATTGCATCAGTTAGACTTTATGAAAAAGAGTTAGGACGTAGCCCATTTTTGATTATCTCAAATGCCGAAACAAACAATGAAAAAATAAGGCTTCAAAAACTTGGAGCTGATAAAGTGGTTGCAACACCATCACTTATGGCAAAAAGAGTTTCTGCAATGGCTATTCGACCTGATATGGAAAATGTTCTTGAAGAGTTTCTTTATAAACCAGATACTCCTATTGATATGGAGGAAGCTTTTGTAAAAGAAGATTCATGGGTTGTTAACAGGCAGATTAAAGACTTACACCTAAGGGATAGGATAAAAGTTTCAGTTATTGGAATTACTGAGAAAAAAGGAAGATTTATCCAAATGCCAAAAGGTAGTGCAGTAATCAGCCCCGGTTCTAAACTTCTACTGGTTGGTAATCAAAAAGCAATATCAAAAGCAAAAAGAATTATCAATTTAAAAAAACAACCTGAAGAGATTTAAAAGAAGTTTACAGATTTAGGTCCCTTTTAAATGGGACATTTATAAGGATATAATATTATGTTTACAATTTTACCAATAAAAGGGTTTATAGACTCAATTGATGGATTTTACTGTGATGGAATTCATGCAGGTTTAAAACCAAAAGGAAATAAAGATTTAGGATTTATATATAGTGATACTTTGTGTGATGTTAAAGCAGTATTTACTTTAAACAAATTTCAAGCAGCACCTTTAAAACATTATCAAAACTATGAAAAAGATTTTCAAACAAACTTTGTATTAGTTAATTCAAAAAATGCAAATGCTCTAACAGGACAAAAAGGGATTGATGATATTAATGAGATTTTTTCATCATTAAATCATGAAATCACTAATCCAATTATGAGTAGTACTGGAGTTATTGGAAATCCTTTACCAAAACAAAAAATAATTGATGGAGCAAATTCATTTGATTTATCTTCAAAAAATGGTGAAAATTTAAGTCAAGCTATTATGACAACAGATGCTTTTCCTAAAACTTGCCTTTATGAAGTTAAACTTGAAGATGGAAGCTCTTTTAAAATAGGTGCAGTTGCAAAAGGTGCTGGGATGATTAATCCAAACCTTGCAACAATGCTTTGTTTTATTTGTACTGATGCAGCTATTCCAACTGAAGATATGCAAGAGTTATTAGATGTTAATATTCATACTACATTTAATGCAATCTCTGTAGATGGAGATACTTCTACAAATGATACAGTTTTACTTCTAGCAAATAAAAAATCAAACTCGTATGATAAAGAAGCTTTCAAAGAGGTTTTAAGACTTGTAATGCATGATATGGCTATGTTAATGGTTGCAGATGGTGAAGGTGCAAAAAAAGCAGTAGCTTTTGAAGTTATAAATGCAGCATCTAATGAAGAAGCAGAAATTGCAGCTAAAGCACTTTCAAATTCATTACTTGTTAAAACTGCACTTTTTGGTGAAGACCCAAATTTTGGACGAATAGCTTCAACAATTGGTGCAAGTAGAGTATTTTGTGATGATTCAAAATTGGTTATCTCTTATAATGATGTAGTTGTTTTCAATAAAGGTGAGATTGTTTTTACTAAAGAAGTAGAAGCAGCTGCAGGAAAAGTGTTACAAAATGACAAATTTAAAGTTATTTGTGATTTAGGTGTAGGTGAGGGTACTTTCACTGCATATGGGTGTGATTTAGGCTATAGATATGTTGAAATCAACGCAGATTATAGAACATAAAATTTAAAAATTGTTGTTTATTTTCTAGACTGTTTTTAGTTATAAAGAAAAATATTTCTTAAATTTCTTTAAAAATTATTAAGTCCTCTATTGATATAATTAATTAATTTTAAAAGAAAGGATAAGCCAATGTTTAATGAACATAGAGATATTATCGCTGAACTAAAACAGCAAGACGCACACTTTCAATCAGTATTTGATAAACATAATGAATTAGATCAAGAGATTGTTGATTTAGAGAAAAATTTTGCTGATCAGTTTGAAATTGAAGCTAAGAAAAAAGATAAATTAAAACTAAAAGATGAGGTATACTCATATATTGTAAAATATAAAAAAGAGAACAATTTATAACAGAATAAATTCTTCATAAAAAGGGTGGGAGTTTTTTAAAACTTTCATCCTTTTTTTTTGCTTAAAAACTACTCTTAACACCTTATACTAAGCCTTTTTTCGATAAAATATTTAAATTTTATAATAAAGGCATTTTTTAATGGAAAACCTTTTCGAAAATCAAGATATTATTGATGTAAACATTGAAGACAGTATAAAGGCTTCATACTTAGATTATTCAATGAGTGTAATCATAGGTAGAGCACTTCCTGATGCAAAGGATGGTTTAAAACCAGTTCATAGAAGAATTCTATATGCAATGCACGATTTAAATATGAGTGCAAGAGCTCCATATAAAAAATCAGCAAGAATCGTCGGGGATGTAATCGGTAAGTATCACCCACATGGTGATAGTTCAGTTTATGATGCCCTTGTAAGAATGGCACAAAGTTTCTCTATGAGAGCACCTCTTGTTGATGGTCAAGGAAACTTCGGTTCGATTGATGGTGATAACGCCGCTGCTATGAGGTATACAGAAGCTAGGATGACTAGAATATCTGAAGATGTTCTAAAAGATTTAGATAAAGACACAGTTAACTTTGTACCAAACTATGATGATACAATGAAAGAGCCTGATGTATTACCTACTAGAGTTCCTACATTACTTTTAAATGGTAGTGAAGGTATTGCAGTTGGTATGGCTACTAAAATTCCTCCTCATAACTTAGGTGAGTTATTAGATGGTGTTTTACATATGATTGATAATCCAGAAACAACCGCTGATGAATTAATGGAGTTTATACAAGGACCAGATTTCCCAACAGGTGGAACAATCTTTGGTAGACGAGGAATAATTGATGCTTACAATACAGGTCGTGGTAGAGTTAAAATTAGAGCAAAACATCATATTGAAACAAAGGGTAAAAAAGAGGTTATCGTTTTAGATGAACTTCCATACCAAGTAAATAAATCAAGACTTATTGAACAAATTGCTAACTTAGCAAAAGAAAAAACTGTTGAGGGGATTTCTGAAGTTAGAGATGAGTCAGATAGAGATGGTATTAGAGTTGTAATTGAACTAAAAAAAGATGCTATGAGTGAGATTGTATTAAATAACCTTTATAAATCAACTCCTATGGAAACTACCTTTGGTATTATTCTTTTAGCAGTTCATAATAAAGAGCCAAAAGTATTTACTTTACCGCAACTTTTAAATGTTTTCTTAGCACACAGAAAAACTGTAATTATTAGAAGAACAATATTTGATTTAGAAAAAGCAAAAGCTAGAGCACACATTTTAGAAGGTTTAAAAATTGCTTTAGACAATATTGATGAAGTTGTTAAGATTATTAGAGCATCTGCAAATGATGCAGAAGCAAAAGAGAGTTTATCAAACAGATTTGGACTTAGTGAAATTCAAGCTCAAGCTATTTTAGATATGAGACTTGGAAGATTAACAGGTCTTCAAAGGGATAAATTAGAAGCAGAATATCAAGAATTATTAGCTTTAATTGCTGAACTTGAAGCTATCTTAAAATCTGAAGAAAAATTAAATGAAATTATTAGAGAAGAGTTAACAGAAATTAGAGAAAAATACTCTGATGCTAGAAGAACAGAAATTGAAGATTCATATGATGAAATAGATATTGAAGATTTAATTCCAAATGAGCCAATGGTAGTTACTATTACTCATAATGGATATGTAAAAAGAGTACCAATTAAAGCATATGAAAAACAAAGAAGAGGTGGTAAAGGAAAAGTTGCCGTTACAACCCACGATGATGACTTTATCGAAAGATTCTTTGTAACAAATACCCATGATACACTTATGTTTGTAACCAACATGGGACAATTATATTGGTTAAAAGTTTATAGAATTCCTGAGGGTTCTAGAACTGCAAAAGGTAAAGCTGTTGTTAACTTAATCAACTTAAGATCTGATGAAAAGATTATGGCTATTATTCCAACTAGTGACTTTGATGAGTCTAAATCTTTAGCATTCTTTACAAGAAATGGTATTGTAAAAAGAACATCTTTAGTTGAATTTAGTAACATAAGAAGCAATGGTGTTAGAGCAATTGTACTTGATGATGCAGATGAAGTTGTAACAGCAAAAATTACAACTCCTGAAACACAATATCTAATGATTTTCACATCTTTAGGTCAATGTATTAGATTCGAAGTTGAAAAAACTAGAGAACAAGGTAGAAGTACAAGAGGTGTTAGAGGTATTAAATTCAAAAAAGATACTGACTTCGTAGTTGATGCAAATGTTGTTGATAATGAAGAACAAGAGTTATTAACTGTATCTGAAAAAGGTATTGGAAAAAGAACAACTGTAGAAGAATATAGATGTACAAACAGAGCTGGTTCTGGAGTTATCTCAATGAAACTTCACCAAAAAACTGGAAATGTAGTTGGTGCTGTGTTAGTTGATGAATCTATGGATTTAATGGCATTAACTTCAATTGGTAAAATGATTAGAGTTGATATGAATACAATTAGAAAAGCAGGAAGAAATACTTCTGGTGTAATTATTGTAAATGTTGATGCTCAAGATAAAGTTGTTTCAGTTGCAAAATGTCCAAAAGAGGATGATGATGAACTTGATATTGAAAATGCAAAAACAATGGATGGTATTGATTTAACAGAATTCAATTTAAAAGATAATGCTGAAATGAATTCAACTGAAGAAACAAATAATTTAGAATTAGATGATGATAAAGGAAATGAAGAATGAGAAAATTTAATGTAGCTATAGTGGGTGCTACAGGTGCTGTTGGTGAAGAGCTTTGTAGAGTATTAAAAGATTACAACTTCCCAATTAATAAACTAGTACCTCTTGCAAGTGCAAGAAGTGCTGGTAGTAAAGTTGAATTTGATGGAAAAGAAGTAACTGTTTTAGAGTTAACTCCAACTTGTTTTGAAGAAAATGAAGTAGAGATTGCATTTTTCTCTGCTGGTGGGTCTATTTCTGCTGAATATGCAAAATATGCAGTTGATGCTGGTGCAGTTGTAATTGATAATACAAGTCACTTTAGAATGGATCCTAAAACTCCATTAGTAGTTCCAGAAGTTAATCCTGAAGATATCTCTTTATGGAAAGAAACAGGTATTATTGCAAATCCAAATTGTTCAACTATCCAAATGGTATTAGCATTAAAACCTCTTGATGAATTATATGGAATCAAAAGGGTAGATGTATCAACTTATCAAGCAGTTTCAGGTGCTGGTAAAACTGGTATGGAAGAGCTTGTTAGACAAATGCAAGATCTATTATCATTTAAATTAGATGAATCTGAGAAAAAAGCATTTGCACACCAAATTGTAAATAATGTAATTCCACAAATTGATGTTCAACAACCAAATGACTTCACAAAAGAAGAGATGAAAATGGTTCTTGAAACTCAAAAAATCTTACACAAAGAGATTGCTGTTGCTGCAACTTGTGTTAGAGTTCCAGTTTTAAGATCTCACTCTGAATCAATTACTGTTACATTTGAAGAGGGAACTTCAGTGGATGTGGCTGAAGTAAGAGATGCTTTAGAGAGATTTGAAAACGTTGAAGTTATTGATGATTTAGCAAATAATGCTTATCCAATGCCAATTATTTCAACTGATACAGATATCACTTATGTTGGTAGAATTAGAAAAGATGTTTATGCTGATAACATTGTTCATTTCTTCAATGTTGCTGACCAAGTAAGAGTTGGAGCTGCTACAAATGCAGTTAGAATTGGACTTAAATGGATTGAGATGGAGAGTGATATCTAATGTTAGAAAAACTTTTTGAAGGTACAATGTGGCGAACAAGAATTTTTATAGTTCTTGCAGTCATTTTTGGACTTATTGGTTCTATTATTTTATTTATAGTTGGATCAGTAGATATTTTTGAAGTATTTATGTATGTTATAAATGTTTACGTAAATGGTTTACATCCTGCGGACTTTCATGAAGTTATAGTTAGTAAAATAATTGGTGCAGTTGATATTTATTTAATTGCTGTTGTAATGATAATTTTTGCTTTTGGTTTGTATGAGTTATTTATTTCTAAAATAGATGTAGCTGAAGATTCAAATAAGGGACAAAATATTTTAGCCATTACATCACTTGATCAATTAAAAGATAAAATTGCAAAAGTTGTTGTGATGGTACTTGTAGTTGGTTTTTTCCAAAGAGTACTTCACACAAAATATGAAGGTGCATTAGAGATGCTTTATTTTGCAATCTCTATTATGGTACTTTCAATTGGACTTTATTTTTTAGGTAAAGTTGGAAAAAAAGAAAAGAAAGAAGAGGCCCATTAATGTCAAAAATTTTTGTAGATGCTTGTTTAAGAAAAGAAACTCCATACACTCCAGTTTGGATGATGAGACAAGCTGGAAGATATTTACCAGAGTATATGGAAGTTAGAGCAAAGGCTGGTAACTTTTTAAATCTATGTCATAATCCAGAAATGGCTTGTGAAGTTACAATTCAACCACTAGATATTGTTGGAGTTGATGCAGCTATTTTATTTTCTGATATTTTGGTAATACCAAATGAAATGGGAATGGATTTAGAGTTTATCAAAGGTGAGGGGCCAGTTTTCCATAAGCCTGTTAAAACAGAAGAAGATGTTGATGCTCTTTTAAGTGGTGAAGAAGCTGCTGATAAATTAACATATGTATATGATACTATTAAACTATTAAAACAAAAACTTCCTGAAGATAAAGCTTTAATTGGTTTTACAGGAGCTCCATGGACACTTGCAACTTATATGATTGAAGGTCAAGGGACGAAGACTTATAATATTTGTAAAAAGATGATGTATTCAAACCCTGAACTTTTACATAAAATTTTAAGAAAAGTAACTGAAGTAGTTAAATATTATATGATAAAACAAATTGAAGCTGGTGCAGATGTTGTTCAAATTTTTGATTCATGGGCAGCAGCAATTGAACCAGGTAGATATGATGAATTTTCATGGAAATATATGGTAGAGATTGCAGAGTATGTAAAAGAAAAATATCCAGAAATTCCAGTAATCATGTTCCCTAAAGGTGTATCTGCATTTATAAATATGGGTGGAGTTTATGGAAACTTTGATGTATTTGGTGTAGATTGGGGAACTCCAATGGCTATGGCAAAAGAAAAACTTGGTGAAAAGTATGTTCTTCAAGGAAATATGGAACCATGTAGACTATACTCAAAAGAAGAAACTACTAAATGTGTTGAAGCAATACAAAAAACGATGCAAGGTGAAGGTCATATCTTTAATTTAGGACATGGTATTTTACCAGATGTTCCTGTTGAAAATGCAATTCATTTTGTAAAAGAGTGTCAAAGAGTAAGTAAAAAGTAAATCTTTTACTAACTTAAATATATTTTCAAAAGAGAGGCTTTTAGCCTCTCTTTTTTTATTTCTAAAGACTTTATTTTTAAAGGAACTAAACATGAGTTATTCAAATTCTATAATCTTTGGACCAATTCCATCTAGACGTTTTGGTATATCATTAGGAATTGATCTTTCACCTTCATCAAAACAATGTAATTTTGATTGTCTTTATTGTGAACTTGAGAAAGCTAATACCGTTGACAAGATGACAATTTATCCAAAAGTTGAAGAAGTCATCGATGAAATACAAAAAAGTCTTGATAAGCACCCTAGAATTGACGTTATAACCATAACAGCAAATGGTGAACCAACTTTATATCCAGAACTTAATAAATTGATTGATGAAATCAATAAAATTAAAGGTGAAACAAAAACAATGATACTTTCAAATGGAAGTACTATTTATAAACCTGAAATTTATAATGCCTTATTAAAACTAGATACTGTAAAACTATCACTTGATTGTGTTAGCAAAAAGTGTTTTAAGAAGCTAGATAGAATACATGAGGGTATTGATATTGATGCAATGATTGATTCAATGGTTAAGTTTAAGACTGAAACTACAAATAAGCTAGTTCTTGAGATATTATTTGTAAAAACTTTAAATGATAAAGATGAAGAGATAGAATTACTTTATGAAGCAGTAAAAAGAATAAATCCCCATAGAGTGGACATAGGTACAATTGATAGACCTCCTGCATATGAAGTTAAACCAGTAGCCTTTGAATTGCTTGAAAAAGTTGCAAATAGATTTGAAGGTATAAATGTTAATATCGCTTTTAAAAATAGACCAAAACAAATAAACTCTTATGATGAAAAAGAGATTGTAGCTATGTTAAAAAGACGACCTTTGACAAATGAAGATGTAGAGAATATGTTTGACCTTGAAAGTAAAGAAGTTCTAGAAAAACTAGTAAAAAAAGGTGAAATTAAGCTAACAAACAGCAGTGGATTAAATTTTTATAAAATTTCGTAATTTTTTCCAAAAAACCTTGACAAAGAAAATATTTTTTACTATAATTCCATCCCATTTGAAAAGGAAGACAGTATCCGGCATAGCTCAGTGGTAGAGTAGATGACTGTTAATCATTTGGTCCCTGGTTCGAATCCAGGTGCCGGAGCCACTCAAAACTTTCTTTCAAATGACAAAATAATTCAAATTCCGGCATAGCTCAGTGGTAGAGTAGATGACTGTTAATCATTTGGTCCCTGGTTCGAATCCAGGTGCCGGAGCCATAAAAAGCTTTTAGATATTTGAACTTAGGTTCTTTTATCTAGAAGCTTTTTTTTTGCCCATATTTTGGTCTATTCAAGAGATAAATGCATAATTACACCAAATTAAGCTACTAAGATTTTAGCAACTTTAGCATAAAAAATTTCAGATGGAGTTTTATATCCAAGAGATTATCTCAGTCTGTTATTTAACTTATTTTGTATCCCCCTAATTTCTCTTCTTTTTAGTTTTATGTCTGTAAAAACTAAACTATTCAGCTAGTTCTGGTTTATATTTTCCTTTAGAACTATTTCTTTTAATCCCTCTACTAATTGTTGATTGAGAAATACCTAAAATATTAGCTATTTGATTTTGTGTATATCCAGTTTTAATGTAAGAAGATATTTGATATCTTCCTTTAAGGGTTACTTTCGCGTAAATATTTTCCTATTTTTGGCGAAATAAGGATAACAAAATATTTGTTAACCCTACTTACACCTATACTTCAGAAATTATGCATTTATGACTTGAACTTAGGCTACTAAATTTAAAAATTTTATTAAAGAATAAAATCAGTTGATAAGAAATTAGATTTATGGTTTCTAAGTATTGAGGTGATTAACTCTTTATTATCTGAGTCATTTTTCATTGCAACCATTGATCTAATACTAAAAGCTCTTAATGCATCACTAACAGATAATGTGCTTTGTGCTGAATCTTTTCTCCCTGTAAATGGGAAAATATCTGGTCCTCTTTGACATTGAGAGTTTATATTTACACGACTTACTTGATTTACTAAGCCATCAACTAGTTTTGCAATTTCATCTGAATTTTTCCCAAAAATACTAACTTGTTGTCCATAATTTGATTCCATCATATAAAGTAGAGGTTCTTTTATATCTTTATATGTAAGTATTGGAACTATTGGACCAAATTGCTCCACATGGTAAATTTTCATATTTTTATTTACTGGATATAAAACTGCAGGAAACATAAATGTATTTTTAATAGTCCCACCATTTTTATTTACAATATTTGCTCCATTTTTAAGTGCATCATCAATTAGTTCTTTTAGATATTCTGTTTTTTTATATTCTGGAAGAGGTGT
This sequence comes from Arcobacter arenosus, assembly GCF_005771535.1. Lineage (NCBI taxonomy): Bacteria > Pseudomonadati > Campylobacterota > Epsilonproteobacteria > Campylobacterales > Arcobacteraceae > Arcobacter > Arcobacter arenosus. The sequence goes on along the minus strand of NZ_VANU01000004.1, from coordinate 280,685 downwards.
TATTTGAACATCTTCATCCCATGGTAATCCACATTTAATATCATCAATTTTTGTATTAAACTGTTCTAAAAAACTTCCAACAATATTTTCATGCACAAATAATATTTTTAAAGCTGTACATCTTTGACCATTAAAAGATAAGCTGCCCGAAACACACTCATTTACAGCAACTTCTAAATTAGCATCGGGCATTATTATCCCTGCGTTTTTTGCTTCAAGACCTAATATTGCTTTTAATCTATTTGGTTTTGGGTGATTATGTTTTAATTGGCTTGCAACATTTGAACTACCTATAAATGCAAGGACATCAATTTTTCCACTTTGCATTAGTGGTGTTAAAAGTTTTGCCCCTGAACCATAAAGAGTATTTACTACACCTTTAGGAAAAGAGTCTTTAAAAGCTTCAAGTAATGGTTTATGTAAAAGTACTCCAAATTTTGGAGGTTTAAATATTACTACATTTCCCATAATAAGTGCAGGAATCAATGTTGTGAAAGTTTCATTTAATGGATAATTAAAAGGCCCAATACATAATGTAATCCCAATAGGGGATCTTTTTATTTGTGCTAATATTCCTGAATTAATCTCAAGTTTTGAATTTTTTCTATCTAACTCTTTTAAAGCATCAATAGTATCTTTTATATAATCAACTGTTCTATCAAACTCTTTTTGGGAATCTTTATATGATTTTCCAATCTCCCACATTAGAAGCTTTACAACTTCATCTCTTTTTTCAATCATTTTAAAAGTGAATTTCTCAATATGTTTAATTCTTTGACCTACACTCATTTGAGGCCATTCGCCCATTCCCATATTATATGCATTTGAAGCAGATTCTAAAGCTTGGTTTGCTTCTATTTGAGTTAACATAGGATAAGTTCCTAGTTTAAATTGTTTATTCTCATTCTCTTTTAAACAAATTGGGGAATAAACATCTTGTTGTTCACCTTTCCAATTTCTAATCTCTCCATCTATTAAATATTCACTTTGTATTATCTCCCCGTCAAATCTAAATTCATCGGGTATTTCTTTTATTGATCTAATAATATTTTCAAACTTTTTTGTTGACATTCTATAATCCTCTTAAAATAAAACTAATATTATCTTTTTTTAATAGGAGTTTTTACTTTAAAATGTTTTTTTTATATCTTATTTACAAATATATGAAGTATAAATATAATTAACTTTCATTAAACCTAACAACAAAATATCCCATGGCCATTTCACCTAAACTTACTAAACCCCACATTGGATGGTAGTAAAATCCCCAAAATATTGCTATGCCTAAAATTGCTAGTATGATTTTATTATTCTCTTTTAGTATCTTTGTAATTGCATAACCAATTATAAAAAATACTATAACATATACCATTATTTCCATATAAATCCTTTTTGTAGAATGAAAGTTTATACAAGTAATCTTTAGAAAAGATAAAAAATAATATGTTAAAATTGTATCTTGGAAAATTTTTTAAAGGGGCTTATTTGTCGATATTTGCTTTACAATCATTAGCTGGTGGCTTTTTAGATGAGGATATGGTACATTTTAATAAAAACTTTGATGATTGGTGTATCCAATTTGATAGTTATGAAGATGCGATGGATATTCTACAAACCTTAGAAGATGAAGAAACTATCGATATAGTTGAAATAACACCTTTAACTTATCCAAAGTACTTTTTTAATTCCCTACAAGGTATTATTCATGCAACAAGGCAAATTGATGATAAGATTATCTGCGTTGTTGAACCACATATGGGTGCAAACTTTAAGATTGCCATATGTGATTTAAATACGAAAAAAGTAAGGCTTACAAAAACTAGTTATAAAACAATTCCAAGTATAGAAAATGCCTTTTCAAGTTTTGGTGATTTTTAAAAAGCTTTATTGAATTGTTTTTTATATTGATTTATAGCTTTAAAAATTGTATCCCAAATCTCTGATAGTTCTAATACACCTATTTCATTAAATAACTTAGAAACTTTTAATGCCATCTCTTTACTATCAACTTCGTAAGAAATTACCTTATCACTAAATTTTACTACAACATTGTTATCTTGTGTTGTTGCTTTATATTTACTTCCAATCATAATTTTTTCCTATATGTTTTTCCGTAAAATAATACAACAAAAAAGTGGCGATAAAGTAGTGAAAATCATAAAAAAAAATCTTTTTTTAATTTTTTTTATGATGAACATGTAATATGAGAAATACCTGCTACACCAAAATAATTACTTGGTTTTTTTAGATAATACTTCTCTTCTACTTGCTTTGATTGTTCTAAGTAAGGTTTAGTCATTATTTCTTGTAATTCAAGAATTAAACTATAATCCCCATTATTTGCCTTTTCATAGGCTTCAACTAAAAACCACTCTTTTAGGGTATATTTAGGGTTTACAGTTTTTAAATCTTCACTTGAAACACTAAGTTTACTTTTCCAAGTCTCAAGCCATTTATTCCATCTGTTTTGTAACTCTTTATCATTTATTTTCCTATAAAAACTAATTTCAAGACTTGAGATATCTTTTGGAATTGAAGAAAGTTCACGGAAAAACATTGTATAGTCAGTTTCACTTTTCAACATAAGATGCATTAGTTCATTAAAGAGTTTTTCATCATATTTTTTTAAACCTAGTTTTGAAGTCCACATCTTTTCCATTTTTTCATTCATCTCTTTTGCAAAACCACTTCTAATCCCTGCAAGATTATCTAATGCATTTTGATTTGATTCAAGTAAAGGCATTAAAGCACTACAAAAACTATTAAAGTTTTTCCTTGCAGCTTCTGGTTGATTAAAAAATGAAAAGTGTAATCCTCCACCTGTCCACGGTTGATACTCAGGGTCAAAAATATCAATAAATCCAAATGGTCCAAAATCTAAAGTGAAACCTCCAACAGCCGTATTGTCGCTATTAAAGTTACCTTGACAATATCCAACTCTTATCCAATTAGAAACTAATGAAGTAAGTCTTTCTCTAAACTTTAAGGCTAATAAAATCACTTTTTCTTCAATACTAGAATTTTCATCTATCTCATCTTGATATTCCCTTTTTATTGCATGAAGAACAAGTTGTTCTAACTCTTCAAGAGCCTTTGGATGCTCTTTTTTTCTTGCCCGTCTTCCAAAAAGTTCTAATTGACCAACTCTTATAAATGAAGGTGCAACTCTTGTTGAGATTGCAACATTCTCTTCAATCATTCGTTCAGGATCCCTTGAATAAGAGTTTTCATTAAACCAAGGTCTAGTTACAGTTTCTGTTTTTGAAGTGTATAAGCTTAGTGATCTTGATGTAGGAATACCAAGGGCATACATGTGTTCTTGTGCTAAAAACTCCCTTATACTAGATCTTAATACCGCACGACCATCTGCTCCTCTGCAATATGGTGTCCTTCCTGCTCCTTTTAGTTGAAATTCCCATCTTTTATTATTTATTACCGCTTCTAAAATTGAAATAGCTCTACCATCTCCATATCCATTTCCTGTTTGAAAAGGGCATTGCATATAATATTCAGTCCCATAAATTGATAGGGCATATCCTGTTGCCCAACCTATGTTTTTTAAAGGTTTTTTTATATTTGAAGTGTCCCCTGAAAACATTTTAATAAATTCTTCATTTTTTGCTAAAGAATCAGCAAAACCTAATTCTTTAAAAAAAGTTTTACTATGGGTAATATATATTGGGTCTTTTATAGCTGTTGGAGTTACTGGCACATAGTGCCCATTAAAAACCTCTCTTGGGTTATGATTTTGCCCATCTTGATTTGCCAATGGATCACAAACAAGAGTATTTAAAAAAGAATAATCAGCAAATTTAGCTAATTCATCAATTGTATTTATATTTTTTATAGTGTTATTTTTCATTTTGTAGTTTTAACATAACAAGTTAAAATAGATAAAAAAATTAGTATTTAAAAAGTTTTATTAAGTATAAATAAATTTTTATTTACTCCACCAAAGTTTTAACTTTAAAGTAAAGCTTGAAGTGTATCCTACATCAGAAAATTTTAGTTGTTTATTTTTATCATAAATTAGTGTTGTAGGATATGCTTTTATGTTAAATCTATATGCAAAATCATTAAATGAATCATTTACAACTTTAAAGTTTAGATTGTTATCTTTTAGGTATTCTTGTATCTCTTCTTTAGCGCCAGATTGACTAGCAAATGTTATTACTTGATATTCTTTTGAAAGTTCTTCAATATTTGGTGATTGAAACTTACAAATAGGACACCATGTAGCCCAAAAATATATCAATAAAGGTTTTTCTTCATCTAAAATATAGCTCGAACCATCAATTAGTTCAAAGGCTTTATATGGAAAATCTTCTTTATTTAAATCTTGTGATTTGTAAAAATTTATTACATTTACTGCTATTATTAAAATAATTGAATATTTAACAATCTCTTTTATATATTTTTTTATTTTTTTATTCATGGGATGATTTTATCTATTTGAATCTTTTAATCTAGTTTCAACATCAAATTAGTTGTATTATATTTGATAATTCCATTTAATATATCCTCTGGATTATCAAGATATTCTTCTATGGGAGGGAAGTTTGATAATTGCAAGTTTTGATTATAAATCCATCCATAAAACTGAAACCAAATATTGTAAAGATTATCATAACTTCCAATATATTTTAAAACAACATATCTTCCTTTAGGTAAAATCTTTATATGTCTTGAATCTATTTTAGGTAATTCTTCATTATCTAATAACAAACAAGCTTCATATCTCATATAGTCATATTCTGTAATGTTAGGATTATCATAGCAAAGACCAAAATATCTTTTCCCTAAAAATTCATAATTTATCTCTTTTAAATGTTCTTCTTTTGAAATTAATTTATTCCAAGCTTCAATTGCGGCATCATTGTATTCCCCTAATGACCTATCAAATAAAGTATAGATATCTTCTTTTATATCTATAATTTCAGGTTTTATTTTTAGTTCTTGAAAATGGTTTTTTAGGTTTTCTTCTGTTTGTTTTTTATATTCTCTAGGACTCATATTAAATAGTTTTTTAAAAGCTTTGTTAAAACTACTTGGTGTTTCATAACCAATATTTAGTCCAATTTCTGTAATTGAAGAGTTTTGAAAAAGTAGTTCATGAGTACTTTGCGCAAGACGAAGTCTTTTTATCATATTGTTTATGTTCTCCCCTGTTGCTTGTTTGAAAACTCTTGAAAAATGGTATGGGCTATATGAAGCTGCTTTTGAGATATTATTTAAATCAAGTTGTTCATTTAGATTTTCTTCTATATATTTAATAGCTTTTTTTATTGAACTATTATTATAATCCATCAAATTCTCCTAGTTAGCAAAAATGGAAAAGTATTAAATCTATTTTATCTATATAATTTTAAAAATAAAGGAGAAACAATGAAAGTAAAAATTACAATATTATCAGTTGGTTTAGTATACAAATTTCAAGTAGTCTATATGGGAAAATTTTAATATGAATATATGTTTAATTGGAGCTACTGGATATTTAGGTAGTCATATTTTAAAAGAACTTAATAATAGGAATATATATCCTATTGTTTTAACAAGAAGATGGGATTATAGTTTTAGTAGTAATATAAATACAAAAGAAGTTTATAAAGTAGATTTTACAAAAAAACACTCTTTACTAAATAAACTTGATGGAGTTGATATTGTTATTTCAACATTAGGAATTACAAGACAAAAGGATAATTTAACATATATGGATGTGGATTATCAAGCTAATTTAAATATTTTAAATGAAGCTAAAAATAGTGGAGTAAAGAAGTTTATATATGTATCAGCTTTAAACGCTAATAAGTTCAAAGATTTAAAAATATGTGAAGCAAAAGAGAAGTTTGTTGATGAGTTGAAAAAATCGGGTTTGGAATATCTTATTATTAGACCTAATGGGTTTTATTCAGATATGAAAGATTTTTTAGATATGGCTAGAAGTGGTAGAATATATCTTTTTGGAAAAGGGGATAAGAAGTTAAATCCTATTGATGGAAAAGACTTAGCAAATTTTTGTTTAGATTCTATAGATTTAAAAAATAAAGAACTTGAAGTTGGTGGACCTGAATTATTCACCCATACACAATTAGCTAATTTATCTTTTGAAGTTTTAGATAAAAAGCCAAAGATTACATATCTTCCCGATTTTATTAGAAGAATAACTTTAAAAGTTTTACCTTATTTTGTTTCTTCTAAAACTTATGGACCAATTGAGTTTTTTTTAACTATGATGGGAGTTGATATGATTGCTTCAAAAACAGGGGAGAATAAACTAAGAGATTTTTATGAGAAATTAGTTAGATTAATATATTAAAAGAAGTATTATGTAAATTTAATACTTCTTCTTAGTTTCTATATTCTTTATTATAAATCTCTAAAGCTTTTTTTAACTCTACTTTATAGTCACTTTTACTTTTGTATCCAAATGATTTATAAAAAGCTTTTTGCTCTTTTGGGTCAATAAATATTACCGTTGGGACACCTTTTGCTTCAAATTGTTTAGGAAACTTATCTTTGTCTCTTAATACACTAAGAGGTATAAAATCTTTTTGGACTTTTTCATTGATTTTTTTTCTAATAAGTGTTTTTACCTCAAACTTATTACAATAAGGACATTCTGTTTGTCCTATCATCATCATGATTGGTTTATTTTGTTTTAAAGCTTTTTCTAAAGCTTTTTCGTATGACACTTCATAATTCATCTCTTTTTGTAATCTTTGTGAACCGGCAAAAAGATTCAAACTAAGAAAAAAAGTAAATAGTAATATATAATTAAAAACTTTGATAATAAATCCTTTGAAATATAATTGCATATTATATCATATAAGGTTAAATAGATATAATTGTCAACTAAATTACCAAAAAATGGATTAAATAATGAAACTAAAAAAATGGATTTTTATAGCAATACTCCTTGTTATTTTGTATTATACATTTATAGTAAATACATTTTTAACATTATCAATTATATTTGGATTAATTGTTGCTTTTAAACTTTATAAATATTTTCAAAGAAAAAAATTTAATAGATTAGTAAACTCAAAAGAGGATTTTGCAAAAAGTGAATTAGGTCTTTTTATAGCATTGGTTGCAAAAGTTGCTAAAGCTGATGGAAGAGTTCAAGAACTTGAAGCACAACTTATTAAAATGATGTTTGATGATATAACTAAAGTGTTTGATGAAAAACAAAAAGCTAGAGATATCATGAAAGAGATTTTTAATGAGGAAAAACAAAAAAGTGATAATACAAAGAATATTGCAAGTGAATTAAATAATCTAATAGGGAAAAGTATTCTTAAAAGAAGACAATTTGTTAGTTTTTTAATTCAATTAGCTTTTATAGATAGTGGAATTAGTGAGGAAGAAGATAAGGTATTAAGAGTTATTGTAAGTGAACTAAATATTTCAGAAGAACAATATAAACAGTTTATTAATAATTTTGAAAATAAAATGAAAAACAATAACCAAACCATGAGTGAAAAAGAAGCTTATGAAATTTTAGGTGTACAACAAACTGATGATATGGATACCATTAAAAAAGCTTATAGAAATTTAATTAGAAAATATCACCCTGATATTATTAGTTCACAAGATAAAGATGAATCATATATGGAAGAAGCAACTGCAAAAACTCAACAAATAAACCAAGCTTATCAAATTATTAAAGATATTAAAAAATAAATAAAAACATAATGTGTGTAATTTTAGAATAAAAAGAGAAATTAGAATTATTTTAATTTCTCTTAACTCTCTATATTTTAAAAAACTAAATTTAAACTAAATAAACCCCGCAAAATAGTACCTTGTAATGGGTTTCTAAAATATTAATATCTTTTAAATTTCTATACATTAATAACTTATATTTCATTTTCTCATAAACTAATTTAATAATGCTATGTTATTGCTATTTTAACTTAAAATGAACTTATGTCCGTTAAGCGTACTTTAAATTTTCCAATGCTATAGTTTCTGTACAAATGTTCGAAAATTAAATAAAAGGTTAAAAATGGGTTACGAATCAATACCATATATGCAAATAAGAGGTGGTAGTTCAAAGGGTATTTATTTTGATAAAAATGATTTACCTCAGGATGAAAACCTTAGAGATGAAATCATATTAAGTATCGTTGGTCGTGACTCTAGACAAATTGATGGTTTGGGAGGCGCGAATCCCCTTACTAGCAAAGTTGCTATTATAAGTAAATCTGAAAAAGACAATTGTGATATAGACTTTCTATTTGTACAAGTAGTTGTTGGTGAAAATAGAGTTGATAGTTCTCCAAATTGTGGAAATATCTTATCAGGAGTTGGTGTTTTTGCTATTGAAAATAAGATGGTGATACCAACAGAAAATACAACAACTATAAAAGTTAATATGATCAATAGTAACAATATTTGTGAACTTGTTATGCAAACACCAAATAAAAAATTAAAATTTGATGGTGATGCAAGAATTGATGGAGTTCCAGGAACATCTGCACCAATTATATGTAACTATCTTGATGTTGCCGGCTCAGTTTGTGGTTCACTTTTCCCAACTGGTAATAAAAAAGATGTTGTAAATGATATTGACATTACATGTATTGACAATGGTATGCCTGTTGTTTTAATTAATGCAAGTCAATTAGGGCTTACTGGATATGAAAGTTGTGAAGAGTTAACTAATAATGCTGAATTAAGAAAAACATTGGAGGAGTTGAGATTAGAAGTTGGTCCAATGATGAATCTTGGGGAGGTTTCTAAAAAAGTTGTACCAAAGATGACAATTATTTCAGCTCCTAAAAATGGTGGAAGTATAAACACACGAACATTTATACCTCATAATTGTCATGCAGCAATTGGAGTACTTGGGGCAGTATCAGTTGCAAGTGCTTGTTTATATGATGAATGTGTCACTAGTGACATTATAAAAGTTAAAAATATGCCAATTGTTAATTTGACTATAGAACATCCAAGTGGAGAGTTTACAGTTGAATTAACTAGTGAAAAAATAAATGATGAATTAAATATTAAAAAAGCTGGTTTATTAAGAACAGCAAGATTATTAAGTAAAGGTGTGGCTTATCCACATCCTGCTGATTTAAACTAAGAAGATTAGAGGAGATAGATTTGGAAAAGAAAACTTGTATGGCGCCAGATAGGAATACTAAAACGCCAGTATTTAAAGCTATGGAAAATGCTTGTGATGCCCATTGTCATGTATTTGGACCACATGAAGTGTTCCCATATTCACCTAAAGCAACTTATTGGCCACCAGATACACCAGAGGCGCTTTTAAGAAAAATGCATGATACTATTGGAATTAGTAGAGCAGTTTTAGTTCAAGCTTCTTGTCATGGAAAAGACAATTCTGCAATGTTAGATGCTATTAAAAATGACCCTAAAAGATATAAAGGTGTTTGTATGGCAGATGATAATTTTACAGATGAAGATTTTAAATATTTAGATGAAAATGGTGTTAAAGGTGTTAGGTTTAATTTTGTAACACACTTAGGTGGAGCCCCTGATTTAGAGATGATGGAAAGAGTTATAAATAAAGTAATCCCTTTAGGTTGGCACTTAGTTATTCATGTAAATGCAGAAGACATTATAAAGTATGAAGATTTTTTTGCAAAATTTGATATTACAATTGTAGTTGACCATATGGGAAGAGTTCCAACTAAAGAGGGTGTTGAACAAGAAGCCTTTAAAATTTTATGTAAATTTATGGAAAGAGAAAATTGGTGGGTTAAAATCTCTTGTGCTGAAAGAATTTCACCAGAACCACCATTTTATGATGCTATTCCATATGCACAAAAGTTAGTTGCAATTGCACCAGATAGAATCCTTTGGGGAACAGATTGTCCCCATCCAAATATTAAAAAATATATGCCAAATGATGGAGATTTAATGGATTTATTTCCTTTAATGGTTCCAAACCCAGAATTACAAAAGAAAATTTTAGTAGATAATCCAGCAAGACTTTATGGATGGGAGGATTAAGATGATTAGAAAACAACATCTAGGCGTAGCTATAAAAAATATAAATAGAGCACCAAAAGAAGAGATTGAAAGATTAGAAAAATTTGGAAGTGCGACAGTTCATGAAGCACAAAAAAGAGTAGGGGAGTTACATCCTGAACTTAGACCTATCTTTAAAGGGAAAAGAATAGCAGGTAGTGCAATTACAGTGTTGCTTCAACCAGGTGATAATTGGATGCTTCATGTAGCTATGGAATTAGCACAACCAGGTGATATTATAATTGCTGCTTGTACAACACCAAATACAGATGGTTTTTTTGGGGATTTATTAGCAACTTCTGCAATTGCACAAGGTGTAAAAGGTCTTGTAATTGATGCAGGTGTTAGAGATACAAAAGATTTAGAAGAAATGAATTTCCCTGTTTGGTCGAAGGCTGTTTCTATTAGAGGAACGGTTAAAAATACATTAGGTTCAGTTAATATCCCAATTGTTTGTGCTGGTCAAATAGTAAATCCGGGTGATGTTGTTGTTGCTGATGATGATGGTATTTGTATAGTAGCTTGTGAAGATGCAAAAGCAGTTGCAGACGCAGCTCAAAAAAGAGAAGATTTTGAGGGTGAAAAAAGAGGAAAATTTGAAGCTGGTGTTTTAGGACTTGATTTATACAAAATGAGACCAGGACTTGAATCTGCTGGCTTTAAATACTACAACACTATAGAAGAATTGGAGGGAGTAAACTAATGATTATAGATTGTCATGGACATTATACAACTGGACCTAAAGAGTTAGGTGAATATAGAGAACAACAAAAAAGAGAGTTAAGTTTTGATCCTTTAGTTCAACATGCAAAGGGTGTAATTAATATTACTGATGAACAATTAAGAGAAAGTGTTGAAAATAATCAGTTAAAACTACAACAAGATAGGGGAACAGATTTAACTATTTTCTCTCCACGAGCATCTTGGATGGGTCACCATATAGGTAATCAAAGTACAAGTAAAAATTGGACTGAACATTGTAATGACCTTATTGCAAGAATAGTTGATATTTTCCCTAAAAACTTTGTAGGTGTTGCACAACTTCCTCAATCTCCAGGTTCAGATATAACTGCAAGTGCGGCTGAACTTGAAAGAGTTGTTAAAGAGTATGGTTTTATTGGGTGTAACTTAAATCCAGATCCATCGGGAGGGTATTGGAATGATGCTCCTAAATTGGATGATAAATATTGGTATCCATTATATGAAAAAATGGTTGAGTTACAAGTTCCTGCAATGATTCATGTAAGTGGGTGTTGTAATCCTGTATTTCATGCAACATCATCACATTATTTAGGTGCAGATACAACTGCATTTACTCAATTAATGATGAGTAAAACACTATTTAACGACTTTCCTGAGTTAAAATTTGTTATACCACATGGTGGTGGAGCAGTGCCTTATCATTGGGGAAGATTTAGAGGTCTTTGTGATATGTTAGAATTAGATAATTTAAATAATATAATTGAAAATAATATCTATTTTGATACTTGCGTATATCACCAAGAGGGTATTGATTTATTATTAGATTTAGTTCCTCCTGATAACATTTTATTTGCATCTGAAATGATTGGAGCAGTTAGAGGAATTGACCCATTAACAGGTCATTATTTTGATGATACAAAAAGATACATTGATGCAGCTAAGATAAGTGATGAAAAGAAAAAGATGATATTCGAAGATAACATTAGAAAAGTTTATCCTAGAATTAATCAACATATTCAAAAGCATTTTAATTAAAAAAGAAGGGGATTATATTATGGGAAATTATGAAGAAAGAGACTATAAAGATATACCTGGAACAATTGTATTTGACTTACAAACTTGTGTAAAAGGTTATGAATTAAATAAATTTTGTGACACTTTAAATAAACCTGAAGCAAGGGAAGCTTTTTTAGCTGATGAAGAGGAATATATGAGTAGGTTTCCTAAATTAACAGAAGAGATGAAAGATGGTATTAGAAGAAAAGATTTAAATTATCTTCTAGATTTAGGTGGAAATATCTATTATTTATGGAAAATTGCTGCAACTTTAGGTTTACATATGCAACAAGCTGGGGCTATGATGTCTGAAGAACCAAATAAAATGACTACAGAAGAGTTTCAGCAAATGATGATTAATGGTGGAAGACCAATTGAGGGAAATAGAAGTATAAAAGAGAATGAGGAGAAGAAAAATGGCTAAAATAATCGGAGGAATAGGTACTTCACACATACCGACAATTATGCTTAAAATGGATAATAAAGAGATGACAGGTCCATATTGGGAAAGATTTAATGAAGGAATTAAGCCTTTAAGAGCATGGATGAAAGAGAAAAAGCCTGATGTTTGTATTATTGTTTATAATGACCATGGTTCAAACTTCTCATTAAAAAATGTAATCCCTTTTGGGCTTGGTATTGCTGATGAGTACTTACCAGCTGATGAAGGATATGGAAGAAGAAAAGTTCCAACTTTTAAAGGTGACTCTGCTTTATCTTGTCATTTAGCAGAGCATTTTAATGAAAAAGAGTTTGATGTTGCTATGTCATTTGAATTAGATGTAGACCATGGTTTTTCTGTTCCTGCTTCTTTAGCATTTGGTGAAGATTTAGAAGAGTGGCCTTGTAAGTTTATTCCATTATATGTTGGGGTTGTTCAATATCCTCAACCAAAGGGGAATAGATGTTACAACTTAGGAAAAGCAATTAGGGAAGCTATTGAGTCTTATCCTGAAGATATCAATGTTGCGATTATGGGAACAGGCGGATTATCACATCAATTACAAGGGCCAAGAGCAGGGTTAATTAATGTTGAATATGATACTTGGTGGTTAGATAATCTAGTAAAAGATCCAGAATCTATAAAAGATATCTCATTAACTGAATTAATCAGAGAAACAGGAAGTGAAGGTGCGGAAGCTATTATGTGGTTAACTATGAGAGGTGCATTAACTAAAGAGGTAAATGAAGTTTATAGATTTATGCATGTACCAATTTCAAATACTAACTACTCATTAACAATTTTAGAAAATAAGGAGGACTAAATGAAAATTTGTGTTGTAGGGAATGGAGCTTTTGGAAAAAAACATTTAGATGCTCTATCAAATATTGAAGATGCTGAGGTTGTTTGTTTAGTAGGTAGAAGGGAAGAGGGTACTAAAAAAGTTGCTGAGCAATTTAATGTTCCAAATTATGCACTTACTTTAGAAGATGCTTTAAAATATGATTTTGATGCAGCAATTATTACTAGTCCAACTCAAATTCATGCACAACAAGCAATAGCTTTAATGGATGCAGGGAAACATGTAATGATTGAGATTCCTATGGCAGATTCTTTAGCAGATGCCGAGGCAATTGTAGCTAAACAAAAAGAGACTGGACTTGTTGCAATGGCTGGACATACAAGAAGATTTAACCCTTCACATCAATATGTTCACAATAAAATTAAAGCAGGTGAATTAAAAATCCAACAAATGGATGTACAAACATATTTTTTTAGAAGAACAAATACAAATGCTTTAGGTGAGCCTAGAAGTTGGGTTGACCATTTATTATGGCACCACGCTTGCCATACAGTTGATTTATTTGCTTATCAAACAGGTGAAGAGATTGTTGATGTTCAAGCAATGCAAGGACCTATTCATCCTGAGCTTGGAATTGCAATGGATATGAGTATTGGGTTAAAAACTGCAAGTGGTGCAATTTGTACTTTATCACTATCTTTTAATAATGATGGACCATTGGGAACTTTCTTTAGATACATCTGTGATAATGGAACTTATATAGCTAGATATGATGATTTATTTACGGGAAAAGAAGAGCAAATTGATGTTTCAAATGTTGCAGTTTCTATGAATGGAATTGAGTTACAAGATAGAGAGTTTATTTCAGCAATTAAAGATGGACGAGAACCAAATGCAAGCGTACAACAAGCATTATCAGCAATGAAAGTTTTAGATGCTTTAGAAAAAGTAATGAAGTAATAAAAGATTAGTGAAAAAAGGGAAAAGAGATGATAAATTTAATTAAAAAAGGTAGTATTCTTGTTAGTACATTGTTACTAGCAGGTTCAGCTTATGCGGCTGAAACATTAACAGTTCACCACTTCTTAAGTCCAAAAGCTCCTCTTCAAACTAAGTTTTTAGAGCCATGGGCAAAAAAAGTTGAAGAGATGTCTAAAGGGAAATTAAAAATTGAGATTTTTCCATCAATGACAATGGGAGGAAAGCCACCTGAATTATATAAACAAGTTAGAGATGGTGTTGCAGATATCGTTTGGACACTTCCTGGTTATACACCTGGTGTATTCCCAAGAACTGAAGTTTTTGAACTTCCAACTGTACATATTGGTGATTCTCTTGCAACTGCAATTGCAATAAAAGAAAACATGGATTTAATTAAAGATGATTTTGACAAAATTAAACCTTTAATGGTTTACACAGCAGCAGGAAATGCAATACACACAACTGAAAAAGAGGTAACTAATATTGAAGACTTAAAAGGTTTAAAACTTAGAGCTCCTTCAAGAACGGCAGGATGGTATATATCTGCATTAGGTGCAGAGCCAGTGGGTATGCCTTTACCAGCACTTCCTCAAGCGCTTTCAAAAGGTGTAGTTGATGGAGGATTTATACCTTTTGAAGTATTTCCACCATTAAAATTTCATAATTTAACTAAACATTCTGTTGAGGGACCAAATGGTGAGAGATTTGGTACGTCAGTATTTATGCTACTTATGAACGAATCAAGATTTAAATCATTAGACAAAGATTTACAAAAAATCTTAATGGATAGTGTAGATATGGATATGGTTAAAAAAGTTGGTCAAATCTGGATGGATGTTGAAGAGCCAGGTAAGAAGATGCAAAATGAATCAAAAGGGGGAAAAGTTCACAAATTAAGTCAAGAAGAGATGGTTAAGTTTGACAAAATAGGTGAGCAAGTGGTTCAAAAATGGATTGATGAAGCAACTTCAAATGGAATTGATGGTCAAAAATTAGTAGACGAAGCAAGAAAGGCTATTGCTAAAAATAGCAAATAAATAAGGTTTTATAATGCAAGCTAGATTACGATTATATTTTGAGGGGAAGCTAAAAAGAATATGCCTTTGGTGGGTTTATTTAGCTGGTATTTTACTTTTTATTGTAGTTACAACTACAGTAGTTAATATAGCAGCATTTGGTTTAGATAAGGTGGCTAGAATTTTTGATTCTAACGTTTCTGCACTTTCAGGTTATGAAGATTTGGTTAGATTGCTAACAAGTTGTATTGCTTTAATGTTCTTCCCTTGGGCACAAGCTCAAAGGGGACATGTTGCAGTAGACTTTTTTGCAAATAAATTCTCACCAAAAGTGCAACAATACTTTGATATGCTTTGGTTATTTTGTACATTTATATTTGTAATATTTTTAGCAATTTTAATGTTTATGGGAATGATTGAATCATATGATGATGGTGCAGTTTCAGTTACATTAGGTTGGCCAGAATGGCCATTTTATGCACCTGGAATTATTTCACTTGCTTTATGGGCAGTTGTTTTAGCATTCCAAATATTTTTACATAAAGGAGGAAAAATAGATGGCTGAAAAAGAATTAATTGGTTTACTTGGCCTTGGAGTATTTTTTCTTCTTTTAATATTAAAAGCTAGAGTTGCTTTTGCAATGGCTTTTACAGGAATAGTTGGAACTTATGTATTATCAGTTAATGTTTCTTATATTAGATTTGAACCATATATTATGCAATACAAAAGTTTATTATGGGAAAATTTAGCAAATTATAATCTATCTGTTATCCCTTTATTTATTTTAATGGGATATTTAGCAAATTATACTGGGCTTGCAAAAGATTTATTTGCAGGGATGAATGCAATACTTGGTAGATTCAAAGGTGGAGTCGCAATTACATCAATTGGAGCTTGTGCTGGTTTTGGAGCAGTTTCTGGTTCATCATTGGCAACAGCATCAACAATGGGAAAAATTGCATTACCAGAATTGGAAAAACTTAATTATTCTCCTAGACTTGCAACTGGTACTTTAGCTGCTGGTGGAACACTTGGAATTTTAATTCCACCATCAATTGCATTAATTTTATATTCAATTGTTGTTGAAGCATCTATTATTGAGATGTTTCAAGCTGCAATTTTACCTGGGCTTTTAGCAGTATTATTTTTTATAATGGTAATTGTGATTCAAGTTAGATTAAAACCTGAATTAGCTCCACAATCAAAACCTTTAACAAAAGAGGAAAGAAATAAAGCTTTATGGGGACTAATTCCTGTTGTTTTAACTTTTGGTTCAATTATTTTAGGTCTTGGTTTAGGTTTATTTACTCCTACTCCTGCAGCTGCAGCTGGTGTATTTATTATTGCTATGTATGGAGTATATTTACGAATCAAGAAAGGTAAAGGTGAAGGTTTAACAATCTCAAGATTAAAAACAAGTATTTTAGAAACAGGTGTTACAAGTGCAATGATTTATTTCATTTTATTTGGAGCAGAAGTTTTAAAAGGGTTTTTTACTAGGTCTGGACTTCCACAAGCAATTGCTGATTGGACATCGACACTTGATATGAATGTTTGGCTTATACTAATATTGATTTTATTAATATTTTTAATTCTTGGATTCTTTATGGACTCAATGGCAATGATTCTTGTAGTTATTCCATTTATTTGGCCAGTATTAATCACTTTAAATGGTGGAGAATACGTAACAGCATCAACTGCTGGTTTTGGAATGGACAATGAAGATTTAAAAATATGGTTTGGTATTCTTGCCCTTATATCCGTCGAATTAGGTCTTATTACACCTCCTGTAGGTTTAAATGTATTTATTATTTCAAAAGTTGCGAAAAATGTTCCAATGAATGAGACATTTATTGGAGTTATACCATTTTTATTCGCTGAAATAATTAGAATTGGAGTTTTATTACTATTGCCAATTATAGTATTATTTATGCCACACTTTTTAGCAGGATAACTATTTTAAACAGTATAAGTTTATATTTAAACTTATACTGTAAATAATCAGCTCAAAAAGATAATAAAATGATATTAATATCAACTATTATTATAATAAAATCTCAAAAAAAGCTAAAAAAAATTCCAAATTTATCAAAAAAAATTCATAAATTTAAAAAATAAATACTTATATTTCTTTTTATTAAAACTTTTCAAATAGTCCGTAAAATAGGCTTTTGCTTTCAATGTTTTGAGTTTTGAATTATTTAAAAAATAGAATTCTTATTAAATGCTACGTAAATGCTATGTTTGCTTAAAAAGAACTTATGTCCGTTAAGCGAACTTTAAAAAAACTATTGTTAAAGTTATCGCACAAATGTTCAAAAATTAAAACAAGGGGAAATTTTATGTTTAACGTTAAAAAAGTAAGTTTAGCATTAGCAGCAGTTAGTGCATTAGGTATAAGTGCAAATGCAGGTTCTTTAGTAGAAGCATTGTCAGGGGGAAAAGTATCTGGTGAAATTAGAAATATGACAGTTATGGCTTCTGATGTTAATTCAACTTTAGTAGGACCATACAGAAATGCTAACTCTTCAGCGGTAGCTTTACAGTTAAACTATACAACTGGAGATTTTTATGGATTTAAAGCAAATGTTGGTTTTCAACATGCAAGAAGTTTAGAGATAGAAAATGATAGTGGAGTAGTTTCAAGTGGAGCAAATGCATTTGCTACAGAAAATGAAGGAAGAATTACTCAAGATGGTTCTATGTTATATATTGCAAACTTACAATACAATTTTGCACAAACTGAAGTAAAAGTAGGTAGACAAGGTATTGTTACTCCTTTAATTGCAGTATCAAATGCAAATCCATTAAAAGATACATTTCATGCTTTATCTGTAGTTTCAAAGGATATAGGAAATACAGAGATTAGAGCATATGTAATTAAAGATTGGATTGAAAGATATAATGCAACTAATGATGCAAGAAAAACACATTTTAGTGATCCAACATTATCTTTATATGTAAAAAATACATCAATTCCAAACTTAACATTAGAGGGACAATATTTAGCAGTAAATGATGATATTGGGAATCCTTTAGATGCACCAAGAGCAACAAATGATTCATATTCTACATATTTTGTTCAAGGTGATTATAAATTACCAGTTGATATTCCTTTATCAATAGGAGCATATTATGCAGGTACAGATTATGATGGTGATGTTGCAATTGGACCTACAAATGAGACAACAAATGGTGGAAAAGGTGAAACAACACTATATGGTGTAAAACTTGGTGGTAAAGTATTTGATACAGCATTTAAAATTGCATATACAAAAGTTTCTGATGATAACTCTTTCTTAGGAGCATTAGGTCATACACCACATTTTTTCAAATATAATGGTGGACAAATGTTTACTGATAATATTTATGCAGGTATGACTTCAACTTCTTTAATGGTAATTCCTAAAATTATCCCTAATGTATTTACACTATTTGCATTCTCTTCATATTCACAAAGTGAAAAAGGACAAACAGTAAGTGGAACAAATATGGATGGAGCATCTGAAATCCAAGCAGATTTAAGATATAAATTCAAAGGTGCATTAGATGGTTTATCTGCAAGACTACAATTAGCTCATATTGATTTAGATTTACCAGCTAATAATGATGATACTATGGATATCGCTAAATTATATTTAACATATAAATTCTAATATCTATAAAAATTTAGGGACAAGATTCTTGTCCCTATTCTTTAACTATATCTTGAATCTTCTCTAAATATGCATATAAGTTATCAATCTCATCTTCTGTAAAATTTGATAAGATATTATTTCTAAATTCATTTACAATATCTTGAGTTTTTTCCATAACATCAATACCTTTTTCACTTAACTTTATCATAAAAATTTTATTATCAATTTTTTCTTTTTTTATATAGTCTTTATTTTCTAAAGTTTTAAGTGTTCTACTTATTGTAGTTCTATCTCTACATAAAATAGTTGTTAATTCTGTTTGTTTGATACAACCTTTGTTCATAATTATCTCTAATATTGCTCTTTGTTCTATTGCTATACCAAAAGGTTGAAGTTTTTTATTTATGGAACTATTTAATAAAACAGCAGTATTTGTTACCACAATACCTATTGATTTACCTAATCTTGAAGTCATTAAAATCCTTTTAAAAACAAAACTTTTACATATACATTCTTAAAAGAAATTAAAGTTCTTTTTTTAGTTTTAAAAATGCTATGTTGATGCTATTTTTCCTTAAAAAGAACTTATGTTCGTTAAGCGTACTTTAAAATTTAAGATGTTACCATTTCTAAAGTGTGTTGTATATACAACAAAAAAACAAGAAAGGTAACTCGTTGCCTTCTTTAGGGTTTGCTACTTTACGATTGATTTATTCAATCGGATAAAAGTAGTTAAAAAAGTAGGGTCCCTTTTAACATGGGACATTTTAAAAGGGGGAAGATAATGCAATTTCATGTAAACGGTTTTCATAGAGGAAATCCAGAGATTCAAAAAGTGGCAAAGGGTTTTGAAGGAGAGCAAGGGGAACTACCAGAAAAATTAGATGTTTTAATTATTGGTTCAGGTCCTGCTGGATTAACATTAGCTGCACAATTAGCTCAATTTCCAGAGATTAAAACTAGACTAATTGAAAAAAAAGATGAGCCAATGTATTTAGGTCAAGCAGATGGTGTATCTTGTAGATCAATGGAGATGTTTGAAGCATTTGGATTTGCCGAAAAAGTTTTAAAAGAAGCATACTGGGTAAATGAAACTCATTTTTGGAAACCTGATATAAGTGATACAAACAAAATTGTTAGAGATGCAAAAGTACAAGATGTAAAAGATGGTATTTCATATATGCCTCATACAGTGCTTAATCAAGGTAGAATCCATGATTTGTATATGGAAGTTATGAAAAACTCCCCTACCAGATTAGAAGTAGATTATTCTCATTCTTTAGTTTCTGTTTCTTTTGATAAAAATGACAGTGAATATCCTGTTGTTGTTATTATTGATTGTAATGGAAAAGAAAAAACTGTAAAAACAAAATACTTAGCTGGTTGTGATGGTGCAAGAAGTATAGTAAGAAGTGCTATTGGTGGAGAACTTCATGGCGATAGAGAAGGTCAAGCATGGGGAGTTATGGATGTTTTAGTTAAAACTAATTTCCCAGATTTAAGATTTAAAAATATTATTAAATCTTCAAAAGGAAATATCCTTTTAATTCCAAGAGAGGGTGGACAATTAACAAGAATATATGTTGAACTTGATAAATTAGAGAATAGAGGAGATAGTAAAAATATCACTTTAGATAGATTAAAAGAAGCTGCAAGTGAAATTTTTGCCCCATATATTTTTGATGTTCAAGAGACAGCATGGTGGTCAGTTTATGAAGTTGGACATAGTGTTACTAATAGATTTGATGATGTTGAAGCAAACTTAACAGGTGATTCAAATCCCCATGTATTTATTGCAGGAGATGCTTGTCATACCCACAGTGCAAAAGCAGGTCAAGGTATGAATGTATCTATGGGAGATACATTTAACTTAGGATGGAAATTAGCTTCTGTATTACTTGGAAAATGTGACGCTTCATTATTACATACATATTCAGATGAAAGACAATTAGCAGCACAAGGTTTAATTGATTATGACCACAAATGGGCAAGAGTTATGAGTGCACCAGTTGATAACAAAGCTGTTAATGTAAAAAGTCATTTTATTGAAGGTGGAAGATTTACAGCTGGTTTAACAGTTAAATATCAACCATCAATTCTTACAAGTCAAGGAACTCATCAAGTATTAGCAAGTGGATTTATAGTTGGAGAGAGACTTCATAGTGCACCAGTAATAAGATTGGCAGATGCAAAAAAGATAGAACTTCTAGAGACTATTAAAATTGACACCAGATTTAAATTATATATTTTTAATGATAGATCAAATCCAAATTGTAAAGAATCAGCAGTTTATAAATTGTGTAATTATTTAGAAAATAATCCAAACTCACCAATTTTGAAATATACGAAAAAAGGTGATGCTTTAGATTCGGTTATTGATACTTATGGAATTTTTCAACAAGTTCATCAAGAGATTGAGTTTGAAGAGATTCCATCACTTTTAAGACCAGCAATTGGTGTTTATGGATTAAAAGATTATGAAAAGGCTTATTGCCCAAATTATAAAGAGGGTGAAAATATTTTTGATTTAAGGGGTGTTGATAAAGATAAAGGATGCATATTAATAGTTAGACCAGACCAACATATAGCAGATATTTTGCCATTGGATGCAATTGATGATTTAGAGAATTATTTTAGAAATATATTCTTAGAAAAATAAAGGATAAAAAATGAAAAATATAAAAATGAAAATTTTAGGAATAGTAACAGGTTTAGCAGTAGTATCAAGTAGTTTATGTGCAAGTGAAAAACCAATAAATTTGGTTTTACATCATCTACACAGTCCAAAAGCTCCAACACATACAAAATTACTTATGCCTTGGGCAAAAAAAGTTGAAGAGATGTCAAAGGGAAAAATAAAAGTTGAAGTTTACCCTTCAATGACTTTAGGTGGAAAACCTACTGAACTTTATAAACAAGCTAGAGATGGAGTAGTTGATATTATCTGGACATTAGCAGGTTATACTCCAGGAGTTTTCCCACGAACTGAGGTTTTTGAACTTCCAACTGTTCATCAAGGTTCATCTTTAGCTACATCAATTGCAATAAAAGAGAAATTTGATTTAATCAAAGATGATTATAGTGATGTGAAACCATTATTAGTTTATGTTCATGCTGGAAATGCAATTCATACAACTCAAAAAGAGGTTAAATCACTTGAAAATTTAAAAGGATTGAAATTAAGAACTCCTTCAAGAACAGGTGGATGGCTAATTGAAGAGTTTGGTGCAGAGCCTGTAGGTATGCCATTACCAACACTTCCTCAAGCTTTATCAAAAAATGCAGTTGATGGAGCATTAGTTCCTTTTGAGATTTTTCCAGCATTTAAAATTCATAATCTAACTAAACATTCAATTGTTGGACCAAATGATTCTAGATTTGGAACATCAGTGTTTATTATGTTAATGAATAAAGATAAATTTAATTCTATGCCAAAAGATTTACAAAAAATAATTGAAAAAAGCTTAGATATGGAAATGGTTAAAAAAGCTGGACAATTATGGATGGACTTTGAAAAACCAGGGATTGAAAAACAAAAAGCTTCAAAAGATTCAGATATTACTACATTAAGTGAAAAATCAATGGGTGAGTTTAACAAAGCTGGAGAAAAAGTTGTTCAAAGATGGATTAATGAAGTAAAAGAAAAAGGCATTGATGGAGAGAAACTTGTAAAAGAAGCAAGAGAAGCTATTAATGCAAATACAAAATAAGGTTTAATTATGAAATCTAAAGATTCAATTGTATTTCTATCAGGACTTTTATGTGATAAAACAGTTTGGGAAGATATAAAAAAAGAGTTAGAAGATAGTTTTGACATTACTATGATTTCATTTAAGGGGTATGATTCTATTAAATCAATGGCAAAAAAAGTTTTAGATGAATCACCTGAAAATTTTATTTTGATAGGACACTCTATGGGTGGAAGAGTTGCTCTCGAGGTTTATAACCAAGACTTAAAAAGAGTAAAAGCTTTGGGACTTTTTAATACTGGTGTTAATCCAAGAACTGATGCAGAAGTTCCGGGAAGACAAAAGCTTCTTGACCTTGCTAAAAACGAAGGGATGGATTCAGTTTTAAAACAATGGCTTCCTCCAATGATGGGCAATCAAGGTTTATCAAATGAAAAGTTGATGTCTAAACTTGAAACTATGGTTAAAACCTATAACAAAGATGAGTTTAGCAAACAAATAAATGCACTACTTAATAGGCCTGATGCAAGGGAAATTTTGCCAAATGTAGAAGTGCCTGTTTTACTTTTAAGTGCTACAGAAGATAAATGGAGCCCAATATCACAACATGAAAAGATGCAAGAGTATCTAAAAAAAAGTGATTTAGTGGTAATTGAAAATGCAAGTCACATGGCTCCGTGTGAACAACCTAAACTTGTCGCTAAAGCTATAAGTTCATGGGTATCAAAAAATTTGAAAGGATAAATATGTTTCCAAAAAATGCATGGTATGTAGCAGCTACATCAGAAGAGATTAAAGATAAACCATTTGCAAGAGAAGTTTGTCTTACTAATATAGTTTTTTACAGAAATAAAGAGGGGAAAGTTATCGCCTTAGAAGATTTTTGTACCCATAGAGGTGCCGCGATGTCTTTAGGTTATATAGAAGATGGTGACCTTGTATGTGGATATCATGGTTTAAAAGCTGGGTGTAAGGGTAAAATTATAGAGATGCCGGGGCAAGACCCTAAAAAAATACCATGTTTAGGATATTTCCCAGTTGTTGAAAAATATGGTTTTATTTGGATTTGGCCAGGGAAAAAAGAGAATGCTGATGAATCTTTAATTCCCCATCTAGAGTGGCATGATAATCCTGAGTGGGCATATGCTGGTGGAGTTTTTGATATTAAATGCGATTATAGATTTATGATTGATAATCTAATGGATTTAACCCATGAAAAATATGTTCATGGTTCAAGTATTGGTCAAGAAGAGATTGATGAAAGTCCAGTTACTACTGAATTTGAAGATGGTTTTGTAGTAACAAGTAGATATATGAATGATATAGAAGCACCACCATTTTGGCAAATGTGTATGAAACATAATAACCTTGATCCATCAAAAAAAGTTGATAGATGGCAAAAATCAAAATTTGTTCCACCCGGGGCTGTTTTAATAGATGTTGGAGTTGCTTTAAAAGACAAAGGTGGCAAAGATGCGCCCAAAGAGGATAAGGTAAGATGTACAGTAGTAGATTTTATGACTCCGCAAAGTGAAACCTCAATGTGGTATTTTTGGGGAATGGCAAGAAGTTTTAAGCCTGAAGATAATCAATTAACTCAAGATATCTTAAAAGGTCAGGGTGGTATTTTTGAAGAAGATTTAGAAGTTTTAGAATTTCAGCAAAAAAATCTAGAAAAATTTCCAAATAGAAGTCTAATAAGTTTAGATATTGATGCAGGTGGAAAACTTGCACGAAGAGTATTAAAACAAATGATAAAAGAAGAAGATTAATCTTCTTTTATCCTTCATCTAGCTAAAATCCAATAATTCTCATTTTAAGGTAAAAATTGTCAACTAGAAGAGATGATATATTAGAAACGGCAACACAACTATTTAATGAAAAAGGTTGTATGAATAGTTCAACTAGGCATATAGCTGATAAACTAGGTATTAGTGTTGGGAATTTGTACTATTACTTTAAAAATAAAGAAGAGATAATTATTGCTATTTATGAAAACTATATGGAGTCTATTAGTAGTCATTTAACTTCAATAAAAGATGATATTGATGCTCCTTTTGATTATTATTCACTTTTTTCAACTCAAATGGAATTAGAAAAAAAGTGTGCCTTTTTAAGATTAGAGATTAGTAACTTATATAAAACATATCCAAAAGTAAAAGAAACAATAGAAAAAAGAGTTTTAGAAAAAGCAAAAGAGTTAAAACATCTATTTTTACACCAAGCAAAATATGGATATATGATAAGTTTAGATGAAGATGAACTTCAGTTTGTTTGTTCAAATACATGGGTAATTGGTTCTCAATGGGAACTTTATTGGATATTTACAAAAGTTGAGGATGAAAATCTTAGAAAACTTCATGGAATATTAAATCTTTTATACACTTTGAAACCTTATCACACGCAAAAAGGTTTAGAAAAATCTTCATTGATTAGTTCCATTGAACTAGTTCAAAATAAAATAAAAAATCTAACAAATATCTAATTTTTTAATAAATTTTTAAAAAATTTTAAAATTTCTTTTTTGCATAAATTTTGACTTAAAAATTTATCTTACCAGTAAACTACCTATATATCTATACTTTTTAAAAAAATGCTATTTTAATGCTATTCTAAGCTTATTTGTAACTTTTGTACGTTAAGCGAACTTTAAAATTTATGTAGTTATAGTTTTAGAACAAATGTTCTAAATTTTAAAAAAACTAAAAGTCCCTTCAAAATTGGGACAATTTTTAAGGAGTTACTATGGCAGCAAGAAATGGAAAACAGTATTTAGATGGTTTAAAAGATGAAAGAGAAATCTGGATTGATGGTAAAAAAGTAAATCTTTTTGAGCATCCATCTTTTAAAGGGTCACTACAAGGAATGGCAGGTTATTTTGATTGGCAACATAAATTTTCTGATGATTGTTTAGTTACTGATGATGTTACTGGTGAATTAATGTCAGCTAGTTTAATCTTACCAAAGAATAAAGAGGATTTAGAAAAAAGAGCAAGATGTTTTGAACAGCTTGCAAAATATTCAAATGGGATGTTGGGACGAACACCTGATTATTGTAATGTTGCACTTACAGGTTATGTAAGTAGAACTGATGCTTTTAGAGCTGTAGGGCATGATAAATGGGCAGATAATTTAGAAGCTTTTTATAGAGAGGTTGTTGAAAAAGATTTATCTTTAACCCACACAATTATTCAACCGCAACCTGATAAAAGTCAGCCCGATTTAGATGGGATAAATGGTGAGGTAGCTTTTAAAGTAGTTGAAAGAAGAGATGATTGTATAGTTGTAAGTGGTGCGAAAATCTTAGCAACCCTTGGACCATTTGCCGATGAGTTATTTGTATATCCATCTGCTCCAATAACAAGTAATGGAAGCGCAGACCATGCTTTGATGTTCTCAATACCAGTAAACACAAAAGGTGTGATTATGGTTTGTAGAGACCATTATGAAGTAAATGCATCTATTCAAGATGCACCGTTTTCTTCAAGATTTGATGAGCAAGATGCATATGTAATTTTTGATAATGTTGAAGTTCCACTAAATAGAGTATTTATGGATGGGGATTTAGCATTTTATAATAAAACTGTAATTGACCAATTAGGAAGATATGGAAATATTACTCAACAAACTGGAATTAGAGCAGCAGTTAAGTTAGAGTTTGCATACGACTTATGTCACAGAATGGCAAAAATTATCAAAACAGATAAGAGACCTGAAGTTATTATGATGTTAGGTGAAATTTGGTCTTACTCACAACTGACACGTTCTTCAATCAAAGCAGGATTTGAAGGTGCTCATGACTGGGGTAATGGTGCATTTTTCTTTGATGAAAGTCCAATGAGAGCATTAATAGCTAATATGCCTGCATGGATGATTAGGGTTAATGATATTATCAAAACAATAGGAAGTCACAATTTACTTGCAACTCCAACAGTTGGCTCATATGAAAACCCTGAAATGAAGGATTTACTAAATAAATATATGCCATCTGCAAATGAAGAAGGGGCACAAGAAAGAGCTCAAATATTTAGAATCGCTTGGGATTTTGCAGGTTCAGCCTTGGGTGGAAGAGTTGAATTGTATGAAAGATACTATTTAACTTCTCAACAAAGAAATCAAATGTTTGGACATGTAAATGCACAGAAAAACTTTACATGGAATCAAGTTGAAGAGTTTATGATTAATTCAGGAATCAAATAAGGATTATTATGATGTTTAAAATAGGAATATTAGTAGCTAGTTCTGGTAATAACCAGAAACTAGGTTTAAAACTTGAAGAGTTGGCAATAGAGCAGGGATGTCAAGTAGAACTTATAAATTTAGTTGATTTAGACTTACCTTTATATAGTACAAAAGAGGAAGAAAGAAATGGAGTTCCTGAAGTTGCAAAACATTTGGCTGAAAGAATTTTAGACTTAAAAGCTTTTATTGTTGTAGCTCCTGAATACAATGGCGTAATGCCACCTGTACTAAATAATGCTATGGCATGGACTTCAAGGGCAACAGATAGTTGGAGAGATGCTTTTAATGAAAAAGTTGTAGCAGTTGCAACTCACAGTGGTGGTGGAGGAGCAAAAGGTCTTCAAGCCATGAGAATGATGTTTCAACATTTAGGTGCAAATATTATCGCTAGAGAACTTCTAACAACATATGAAAAACCACTAAATGAAGATACTGCTAATAATATGATTATTCAATTAGCAAAATTAACTCACTAAAATAAAATAGACTTTTTAGTCTATTTTATTAAAAATTATGGATGCATTGAAATAAGTTAGCATTTATATTTTTAGTTTGTTATACATTTACTTATTTTTAGATTCTTGTGTTTTTGTTGATGGGACAGCCCTCAACTGAACCATTAATCTTTCCCCTTTCGGAGTGAAAGACCAAAACATAGCCATGTTTCCCTTAACAGTTTTAGCATAATGAGTATTTATTAACCCCAATGCTTTAAGTTGTACCGCTATAGTTTGAAAATCTTGATTCCTCATACTATTAGTCCGATTACTTAAATTGTCCCGTTCAATAAGTGCATTATGCAAGATAGATTCAACATATTCTTGATTTGGATTTTGTACCAAATATGGAGAAATAATTGAAAATATTTCACGCCATGTAATGTTACTTGACCAGTCACGTTTTCCATAATCATTGTAATATGTGCCAGTTATTGTAAACTCTTCATCTAGGTCAGCAAGTCCTTCTACATTATATGAAGGTGGTGGCTGTATGTTAGCCAACTCTGTACGAAGTAAGATGTTTTCTTTACGAAGCTCATTTAATTCACCGAGTAGCTCCTCGTTAGAAACGGCTGTAGCCCTAACCCAACCTGTGGCTGGGAACATTTTTATGGTCTTTGACAGGCTAAGTGCAACAAGTCCTGGTAAATCTTTTGCTTCATTCCAAAATTTTACTAAGCGATTCGTTTTAACTTTATCTCGAAAAGCTTGTAACTTTTCTCGAAGCTCTGGCTCAATGTCAGATTTCCCAACAGTTATTTCATCAGGATTTTCGTGGAGTAATGCGATTACTTTTAGACCGCATTCGACTGCGTAGTCATATTCTTTTTCAGTGTAACTAATGCCCTCACTAGTGGTGGAACCATAATGACCACCAATTATTAGTAAATAATAATCACAATCGTCAACAATCCTTTTTATGAACTCCCACTGTTCTTCATCAGCTGCTGGGAATAATTCCATACCAGCAGGGATGCAGTCCATCTCCATTAGAGCTTGTGTAACGTGTTGTCTTTCTTTTTTTAGGTCGGCATATGTTGAGCTTACGAAAACCTGATATCTCTTTTCCATATATCCTCCTTATTTTTATTTACATTTAACTATTTATTAGTAATACATTATATGTAAATAATTTATAAAATAACCTAATACATATACCCCATACTACTAGATATCTTCTTTGCAGTTTCAACAACTTTTCCTATATATTTTTGAGCTTTAACTCCATTTATCCTTTGTATTGGTCCCACAAGTGAAACTGCTGCTATGACATTTTTATTGTAGTCTCTTATTGGTGCAGCAATTGAAACTATTCCATCGATAAACTCATTTTCAATATAACAATATCCTAAATCTCTTATTTCCAAAAGTTCTTTTTTTAATTTATCTTCATCTGTTATTGTGTATTTGGTGTATTTTTCTAATCCCTTACTCAAAATATTTTCTATAGTATGAAAATCTTTATATGCAAGCAGGAGTTTTCCTGAACTTGTACAGTGAACTGGATTAACCCTTCCTATATGTGCAAAGATTTGTATTGGAAAACTAGATTTTATTTGCTCCATATATATAACTTTGTTTTTATCTAGTTCAGCTAACTGAACTGATTCAGAAGTATCTTTTGCTAACTCTTCTAAAAAAGGGTGGGCTTCTTTTACTATTTCCATATTTGACATAAGAGCACTATATAAAGTTAAGACTTTATTGCCTAGTGAGTATTTTTGATTTTCAAGATTCTTTTTTACATAACCTTGGTTTAATAAAGTTTTTAAAAGACGACTTACGGTACTTTTTGCTAAGCCTAATTCATTTGAGATTTCAGTTACTCTTTTTTCTGTGTCATCAACTGTAAAACATTCTAATATTTTTAGTGCATTTTCCACTGAAGATAGATTCGAACTTTTGTTCATGAAATTTCCTAAATTTGTTAATTTTTAGTATTTTATTGCAAATTTCTTTTAAAATCACTTATTTTGTTCCATATAGAAGAACAATAGTATTTTATATGGAACAAAAAATTTTTATAATGAATAAAAATAAAAGGGGAAAAGATGAAAACTAAAAAAACTCAAGTTGCAATTATAGGTGCTGGACCTTCTGGTTTATTGTTAAGTTTATTATTACATAAACAAGGTATTGAGTCTGTAATTTTAGAAAGAGTTACAGGTGAATATGTTCTTGGAAGAATTAGAGCGGGTGTATTAGAACAAGGTTTTGCAAAACTTGTTAGAGAAGCTGATGTGGCACACAATATGGATACAATCGGACAAGTTCATGATGCAGTTGAATTTGCAATTGGAGATAAAAGAACAAAAATAGAATTAACTGAATTAACAGGTGAAAGTGTAATTGTTTACGGTCAAGTTGACATCACTAGAGATATGATGGAAGCAAGAGAACAAAGAGGAATCGAAGCATATTATGAAGTAAGCGATGTTCAACCCCACGATGTAAAATCAGATAATCCATATATTACATTTACTCAAAATGGTGAAGAGTTTAAATTAGAGTGTGATTATATTGCTGGATGTGATGGTTTCCATGGTGTTTCAAGACAAACTATCCCTCTTGATGTTAGAACTGAGTATGAAAAAGTTTACCCATTTGGATGGTTAGGACTTATGAGTGATACACCTCCAATTAACCCTGAACTTATTTATGCTAAAACTGAAAGAGGTTTTGCACTTGCTTCAATGAGATCAGATACTAGATCAAGATATTATATTCAAGTTCCAGCTGATGAGGAAATTGAAGATTGGTCAGATGAAAGATTTTGGGAAGAGTTTAAATTAAGAATGCCAGAATCTGCTAGAGATAATTTAATAACTGGACCTAGTATTGAAAAAAGTATTGTTCCAACAAGGTCATTTATTTGTGAGCCATTACAATATGGAAACTTATTTTTAGTTGGTGATGCAGGACATATTGTACCTCCAACAGGAGCAAAAGGATTAAATCTAGCCGCTTCAGATGTATCTACTTTATATAAGATATTAACAAGAGTATATAAAGAGGGTGATAAAGAGTGTATTGAACAATACTCACCAATAGCATTAAGAAGAATTTGGCATGGTGTTAGATTTTCTTGGTGGTTAACAGACCTTTTACATAATTTTGGTGATGACAAAGATTTCTATCAACAAAGAATGGAAGGTTCAGAGTTAGAGTTCTTTTTAAATTCAGAAGCTGGAAGAAAAGTTATTGCAGAGCAGTACGTAGGACTTCCATTTGAAGATTTAAAATAAATGTATAAGGTGTATGAATAGGATAAGTCCTATTCATATATACAGATTAATGAAGAAGTTTTTGAGTTAATTCTGTATAAATCTTTTTTTCTTCTTCTGTAAGTTTTGAAAATCTTTTCTCTTCATATGCAAGCATATCTGAAAAACAAGCTTTACAAACCTTTGCCCCTTCTTCTGTTAACTTCACAAGTTTACTTCTTTTATCAAATTTGTTTTCAAGTCTAACAACATAACCTCTATCTTCAAGTTTTTTTAATACTTTAGTAATAGCACCAGAGGTAAACATCAATTTATTGTATATTTTTGTTGGACTTAATGTATTATCATCATTTTTTGATAAATATAAACATCTCATTACATCAATTTCACTATTTGTAATATTATATTTAGTCTCTTGTATTTTTGTAATACCTTCCCTTAAATCATTATGAAACATGTAAAAAGGGACTACAATAGTCAAAACATCATTGTAAATTTCGGGTTTTTTTTCTTTAACCCTTTCGATTCTTAATTCTAATTCTTTTTTATCCATAGCAAAAGAATAGCGAAACTTAAATTAATCTTCTATAAAAAATATAAGTATCTTAAAAATATTTTACATTTCATTTAAAAGTACTTTACTAGTAAGATAAATTTAAGTTTTTTGTTGATAAACTGACAATATATAAAATGAAATGTGAAAGAAAAGGAAGAGGAATGGGGAAAAATGGACAATCAGCTGCAACGGAAGCTTTAGCTGCGGCAGGTGATCATTTACAAGCTGCTGATGTTGGAGCTTTAGATTCAGCAATGTCTGATGCAATGAAAAAACTAAATGTTACAAAATCAAGTTTAGTTGAAAGATTAATTTATGGTCCACAACCAGATTTATCTGAAATCTCAGCTGGTTCAGTTGAGATGCAAAATGCAAAAACAAAAGAAGCTGATGAGATTTTAGAAACTGCATTAAATTTATTAGAAAGTGGACAAGCTTTTGAAGCTGATGGGAAACTATCAAATACTTTAAGGGAAGAAGTATCTAAGAAAAATGCTTATGGATTTACTGTCCCAGCAGAATATAATGGTTTAGGTCTAAACTATAATCAATTAGCAATTATGGAAGAATCATTGGCGGCAAATGGTATAGGAGCACTAGCTGTTGAAATATCTGGACAATTGACAATTGGTTCAAGTTCATTACTTGGGTATGGAGATGATAGACAAAAATCTATATTTTTACCAATGATTTCTGGGGGAAGAATCACATCTTTTGCATTAACTGAAGTTGGTGTTGGTGTAAATGCTAAAAAAATTCAAGCATATGTTGAAAAAGATGAAGAGAATAATTGCTATAGACTATTTGCCGAAGGAGCTGCAAATAAACATTATATTACTAGTGCTATTTATGGTGGAATAATGGCTATTGCCGCAAGAATTGGAAAAGGTGGTAAAAAAATTGGTTTATTTATCATTGAACTTCCTGAGGGAGATATTTCAAATGATGAGTATAGTTTTAATATTGTTTCTTCAAATTCTGATGCTTTTAAATCAATTTATAACACAAGAATTACTTTCTCAAACTTCCCAATTCCAGTAGAAAATGAAATCAAAGCTGATGGAGTAGAGGTTTTATTTTATTGCCTTAGAATGGGTAGATGTATGTTAACTGCAATGTGTGCAGGTTATCAAAGAATGATGGCATCAGATTCTGTTAATTATGCAATTAAAAGATTAGGAGTAGGTGGTCCTATTATCAAACATGAATTACCTCGTTTAAGAATTGGAAAAATGTTAGGTGGTGCATTAACATCTCAAGCATTATCTCACCTTTCTTTGAATCAAGATAAAAATGGAGTTGATTTAGCTGGTTTAAGAGATATCTCAAAATCTTTTGCAGCAAGTTCAGCTTTAGAATCATTAATCTCTTGTGAAAGAGTTATTGGTGGAAGAAGTTTTGATAGAAGTTCAAGGGTTACAGAAGCTAGAGCAAATATCCATGTATTTGGAATTGTTGAGGGTGAAAATGACTTGATTTTGATGGGTATGATTAAAGATATTACTTCTAATTTCACAAAAGACAATGTTGCAAGTATGTTAAGTGTTTTACAAGAAGCTAACATGAAAAACGGAGAGCCTGTTGAAAAAGATGAAAGAATCTTAAAAATCGATTTAAAAACTTTTATGAAATATCCAGGTAGATGTACAACGGCAACTTTAAAATTACTTGCAAAACCGGGATTTTATAAATTAATCTCTTGGATTATAGGAAATGGTTTAAAGGAGATTCCACATCTATTAGGAAGATTAGTTCCTGTATCTATGAAATCTAGATATGACGAAATTCCAGCAGATTTAAAACCATATGTTCAATATGCAGAAAGAAATCTACGAAAATGTAAATGGCTTTACCTAGGTATGAGTTTGTATTATCAATTAGAACAAACTGGTGCACAGGTTCCAATCCATAGATTGGGTAAAAAAATTGAACTTCTTGTTGCGATGCTTGCACTTTGTGCACATGCATCAAAAATAGATAAGTCTCAACAATCAATTGCAGCTTTATATTCTGAAATACTAAAAGTTGAAATTGAGGGTATTCAGGTATTAAAAGGTTTATCTTCTACTGAAAATTTAAGAAGATTTCTTAAAGAGGTAGGTGATGATGCACAAAATGGAACTAGTACATTAATCAAAGATGTTAAGCTAGAACCATTTGCACATGATTGGCAAATCAAATAAATAAAAAATAAATTTAATAAAAGGAAAAGTATATGAGTAGTGAAAAAGACGTAGTAAAGTACGAAGTAGTAGATGGAATTGCATGGGTTTCTTATAATAGACCAGAAAAAAGAAATTGTATGAGTCCAGCTGTTAATAGAAGAATGATGGAGATTCTTGATGAGTTAGAGTATTCAGATGATGTTTCTGTTCTTGTTTTAACAGGTGAGGGTACTGCATTTAGTGCTGGTATGGACTTAAAAGAGTATTTTGTTGAAAATGAAGCAAAAGGTTTAGGTGCAATTAGACAATCTCAAAGGGAAGCTTATGGATGGTGGAAAAGACTAAGAGATTTTTATAAACCAACAATTGCAATGGTAAATGGATGGTGTTTTGGTGGTGCTTATGGACCATTATTCGCTTGTGATTTAGCATTTGCTGCAAAAGATGCACAGTTTGGATTATCTGAAATCAACTGGGGAATTTTACCAGGTGGAGGTGCGACAAAAGTTGCTGTTGAATTATTAAGTTTTAGAGATGCAATGTATCATTCAATGATGGGGGAAAATGTAGATGGTGAAAAAGCTGCTCAATGGGGATTAGTAAATGAAGCTTGTGATTCAGACAAACTTAAAGATAGAGTTATCGAAGTTTGTAATGTGTTAAAAGAGAAAAACCCAGTTGCTTTACATGCTACAAAACAAGCAGTTAGAAAAGTTTCTGAAATGACATATCAAAATGCAGAAGAGTATTTAGTAAAAGCTCAAGAAGCAGCAAATTATTTTGATAATACTGGTAGAAAAGAAGGAATTAAACAGTTTATTTATGAGAAAACTTATAAGCCAGGTTTAGGTGCTTATAACAAAGATATTGAAAGATAATAAGTTCTTATTAATGTTATTTATTTGCTATGGTGGGACGTTATAATCAGTAGGTAAATATATTACAAAAGGGAAAGACAATTATGAATAAGTTAGTTAAAAAAGCAACACTAGGTTTAGCTGGGTCAATGTTATTAGTAAGCTCATTATGGGGTGCAGAAAAAGCGACAGTTCTTACAATGCATACTTTTTTAAGTCCAAAAGCACCGCCATATGCTAAACTTTTAGAGCCATGGGCAGCTGAAGTTGAAAAACTATCACAAGGGAAAATTAAAATTGAAATGTTTCCATCAATGAGTATGGGTGGTAAACCAAATGAATTATACAAACAAGCTAGAGATGGTGTTGCTGATATTGTTTATACAGTTGCAGGTTATACTCCAGGTGTTTTCCCTAGAACAGAAGTTTTAGAATTACCAACTGTACATACAAACTCAAGTTTAAAAACTGCAATGGCGGCAAAAGACAACTTTGATTTATTAAAAGATGACTTTACAGATGTACATCCACTTGTTATTGCAATGGCTGGTCCATACCAATTAAGTACAGTTAGTAAAAAAGTTGACTCATTAGATGCAGTTAAAGGATTAAAATTAAGATCTCCTTCTCGAACTGGTGCTTGGTATATTCAAGAATTAGGTGCTGAGCCAGTTGGTATGCCTTTACCTGCGGCTCCTCAAGCTTTATCTAAAGGTGCAGTTGATGGTGCAGCTTTACCAATGGAAATTTTCCCAGCATTTAAGTTTCAACAATTAACTAAATACACTACTGAAATCAAAGGTGGTGGAGGATTTGGTGGTTCTGTTCTTTTACTACTAATGAATAAAGAAAAATATGAAAGTCTTTCACAAGAATTAAAAGATGTATTAGCTCAAACTACTGGAAAAAAACAAATTGCTAAATTTGCAAAATTAGCAGATGATTTTGAAGCAATTGGAAAAGGATTACAAGTTAAATCTGGTGGTGAGATTATTACTTTAAGTGAAGAAGAAACAGCAAAATTTGATGCAGCAGGTGAAAAAACTGTTCAAAGATGGGTTGCTGAAATGAATGGTAAAGGTATCGACGGACAAAAAATCGTTGATGCAGTTAAAAAATCTATAGCAAATCAATAAGGTATAAAAATGAAAAAAGAATACAAACTATTTATTAATGGTCAAGATGTTCCTTCATCATCAAATACTATAATTGATGATATCTCTCCTTCTACTGGAAAGGCTTTTGCAAAAGTTCATATGGCTAGTAAAGAAGATATTGAGTCTGCAATTGATGCCGCTCATAAAGCATCAAAATCTTGGGCAAATACAACACCAAGACAAAGAGAAGCAATTCTTTTAAAAGCTGCTGATATTTTTGAAAGTAGAACAGAAGAGATTAGAGAAATCCTAATTACAGAAACAGGTTCTGCTTTTGGTAAATCTATGTTTGAAATTGGTTTAGTTGCTGATATCTTTAGAGTAGCTGCTGGTGAATGTAGAAGAGTATCTGGATATACACATGCTACAAATGAAACTGGTATGTTATCTTATAGTGTTAGAAGACCATTAGGTGTTATTGCTGGAATTGCTCCTTTTAACGCACCTATGATTTTATCTTCTAAAAAGTTTGCATTTGCAATTGCTGCTGGTAACACTTTTGTATTAAAACCTTCAAGCAATACTGCAATTACAGGTCTTATTTTTGGAGAAATTTTTAAAGAAGCTGGACTTCCTGATGGAGTATTTAATGTAATCCCTTGTTCAAGTTCAGTTTTAGGTGAAACTTTCCAAACAGATAAGAGGGTTAAGATGATTACCTTTACTGGGTCAACTGCAACTGGTAAATTAATTGCTTCAAGTGCAGCTGCTAATTTAACTAAATTTACAGTTGAACTTGGTGGAAAATCTCCAATGATTATTTTAAATGATGCTGATGTTGATTATGCTGTTGATACTGCTGCATTTTCTATTTTTATGCACCAAGGTCAAATTTGTATGGCTGGTTCTAAAATTATTGTTCAAGAAGAGATTTTTGATGCCTTTGCTCAAAAATTTGCGGCTAAAATTTCTGGAATCAAAGCTTCTGATCCAAGTTTACCTACAACTATTGTTGGACCACTTATTGAAGAAGCACAATGTAGTTTTATTGATGGATTAGTAAATGATGCTGTTAGTAAAGGTGCTAAAGTGTTATGTGGTAATTCTCATTCAGGATGTTTCTATGAGCCAACTGTTATTTCTGATGTAACATCTGAGATGAAAGTTTATCATGATGAAGCATTTGGTCCTGTTGCGGCACTAATTAAAGTTAAAACTGTTGAAGAAGCAGTTGAAGTTGCAAATATGACAAATTATGGATTAAGTTCAGCAGTTGTAACTAATGATATTGGAAATGCTTTAAAACTATCAGAAGAGATTGAAGCTGGAATGGTTCATATTAATGGACCTACAATCATGGATGAAGCTCATATCCCATTTGGTGGAATTAAAGATAGTGGTATGGGTAGAGAAGGTGGGCACTTCTCTATTGAAGAGATGACTGAACTTAAATGGGTAACTGTTGAAGCTTTAGGTAATCATCCTTATCCATTTTAATTTTGAATCAAGGTTTTTAAATTGAATAAAGCAATAAGAAGAACTAATGAAGAGACAGTTGAATCTATCTCTTCATTATTGAATCCAAAATCAGTTGTAATCTTAGGAGCCTCTGCAAAACCTGGTTCTAGTGCAAGAAATATTATTAAAACTTTAAAACTAAATGGTTATAAAGGGGAGATAAATTTACTTGGTAGAAATAGTGGAGATATTGATGGAATTGAGATTAAGACAAGTCTTAATGATTTACCAAAAGGTATCGACTTAGGAATTTTAGCAATCCCTGCAGCAAGTGTTTATGATGCAATAGTTGATTTAAAATCTATTGATGTTAAAACCGTTGTTTGTATGAGTGCTGGTTTTGCAGAATTAGGTGAGGAAGGTCACGCTTTACAAGATAAAATTGGTAAATATGCCTATGAAAATAACATAAGATTAGTTGGACCAAATTGCATTGGTTATTTTAATTATGTTAACAATTTTCATCTTGTATTGATTGATTTACCAAAACAAGTTCCTTTTGATAAAAATGGTTCAAAAGGGGTTGCAATTATTACTCAAAGTGGTGGAATTGGTTTATTTATTGGTCAATCATTAGGTAAAAGAGCAGTTCCTACAAGTTATTCTGTAACAATTGGAAATCAAGCAGATATTGAGTTATCTGATTTAATTGATTTTTTTATTGAAGATGAATACACAGGGGCAATTGCAATTTATGCAGAAGAGATTAAAAATCCACAAAACCTACTAAATGCAGTTAAAAGAGCAAATGCAGTTAATAAAAATGTAATTTTAATGCATTCAGGAAGAAGTGAAGCTTCAAGAAGTATTACTCAATCACATACAGGTTCTTTAACAGGTGATTATACTCTAATGGAAACAAAACTTCTTAATGCTGGGGTTGCTATGGTTAATTCATTAGATGAATTAATCACTTTGAGTGAGTTACTACTTAGGTTTCCAAAACCTGTAAGTGGAGAAGTTGGTTTATTAACACACTCAGGTGCAGTTTGTGCAATTGCAACTGATCAATTTGAAGATTGTAATTTAGTTATGGCTGCATTATCAAGTGATATTGAAGAAAAACTAAAAGAGATTATCCCTGAGTATTTACCTGCTAGAAATCCTTTTGATGTAGGTGTTGAAGCTGCACGAGATCCAGAGCTTGTGGGAAAGGGATTAGACCTTTTATTAACTGAACCTAAAATTGGGTCTACCTTAGTTGTTTTACCAACTGACCAAGATATTGGTACAAAAAGTATATTTTTAAATGGTTTTATTGATAGTATGAAAAAACATCCAGAAAAACCTGCTATTTATGTACCTTTAGATGAATCAAATATTTATGAACCTGAATTTATGACACTTGCTCGAGATAATGGTGTAGTATTAGGTAAATCAATGGAAAGTGCAGTAAAAGCCTTATCAAATGTTGACAAACTTTGTAGAAATAAATCTAAACAAAGAAGGGAAAATGAAATTATCAAAATTGATATGATTTCACAACTTGATTCAGGAAATGTACCTGAATATAAGTCAAAAGAGATTTTAGCAAAACTTGATATTCCTATTCCAAAGGGTGCTTTAGCAAAAGATGAAAATGAAGCTATAAAAATTGCAAATGAATTATCATACCCCGTGGTTTTAAAAGCACAATCAGCAAAACTAGCTCATAAAACTGATGCTGGTGGAGTTGTGTTAAATATTAAAAGTGATGATGAATTAAAAATTGCTTTTAATAAGATGATGACAGATATTGAAGCTATAGGTATAAAATTAGATGGTATTTTAATTGAAGGTATGGCTCAAATGGGTCCTGAAATTGTAATTGGTGCAAGAAGAGATGAACAATGGGGACCAGTTGTTTTAGTTGGACTTGGTGGAATTTGGATTGAAATTTTAAAAGATGTTTGTTTAATTACTCCTGATTTGGGAGTTGATGCAATAGTTGATGAAATTTCATCTTTAAAATCAGCAGCATTATTAAAAGGTGCAAGGGGTGCCGAAGTTGTAGATATTAAAGCAATTGCTCAAACAGTAACTAAAATTGCTGATTTAATTGTATCAAATGAAAGAATTTCTGAAGTAGAGATTAATCCTTTAGTTGCAAAAGCTGAAGGTGTTTTTGCCCTTGATGCACTTGTTGTATTAGATTAAAAAAATAGGAATATCCTTTGAAAATGAATCAGTCATTTAAAGGTATTCCTATAAATCCTAAAAGTTTTTAATTTTGAAAAAATTAACTAATCATATCTATTTAGCTATATTATTAGCTCTTTTAGCTTCATTAGGTCCAATGGGAATTGATACATATATCCCCTCTATTCCAGATATTTCATCTTCTTTTAATGTATCTATCGAAAAAGTAGAATTATCTATAGCTATTTTTTTAATTGGTTTATCTGTTGGGCAAATTTTTGGTGGAGTGATTTCAGATAGGTTTGGAAGAAGAAGTAGTTCTATTTATGGTTTAATAGGATTTTCTTTTTTTAGTTTCTTAATTATATTTAGTCATTCAATTTATGAAATCTGGATATATAGATTTTTTGAGGCATTTTGTGGGGGTATTGTTTTAGTAAATGCTTCTGCTGTTGTTAGGGATAAATTTAAAGGTAATGAAGCTGCAAAAGTCTTTTCAATAATTGGTACAGTTAGAAGTGTAGCTCCTTTAATAGCTCCAGCTATTGGTGCTTTTATAATCCATTTCTTCCCATGGGAAGCAGTTTTTATATTTTTAACAGTATATCCTCTTATAATTTTGTTTATTGTTCAAAAATATTTAGATAATACAAAAAGTGATGAAAAACAAAATATTTTGAATTCATTTTATTTGGTTTTATCTAATAAAAAAGCTATGATTTCTATGTTTGTATTGGGGTTAAGTTTTTCGGGTATATTTGTTTTTATTTCAAAAGCTTCTTTTATTTATATTGAATCATTTAATATTTCAACAGATTTATTCCCTTTATATTTTAGTTCTCATTTTGTAGCATTAATGGTATTTACAAAATTTAATATTACTTTATTGAAACATTTTGAGATTATAAAAATCATGAAAATAACACTTTTAATCCAAGTTTTTATTTGTATACTTTTTTTATTAAATTATAAAGATATAACTTTAATAGAAACAATGATTTATCTAATAATTTATACTGGTCTAATGGGTTTTATTTTTGGTAACTCTTTGGCTCTTGCAATGAACTCTTTTTCAAAAAATGCAGGGGTTGCTTCTTCGGTTGCAGGTGTTCTTCAATTTGGAATGGCCTCTTTAGTTTCTGCAATTGTATTAAGTTTTAAAAGTGAAGATTTTTTTATTTTAGCAATAAGTATTTTAGTTTTAACCTTAGCTTCTTTTTTTATATTAGGAAAGTATAAAGAGAATTAAATTCTCCTTATATTTGTTCTTTTATCACAGCAAGAGTAATTCTTCCCGCACAACAAAGTTTATTGGTATCATTTTCATAAATTTTAACTTCCCATACATGTGTTGTTTTCCCTATGTGTAAAGGTGTTGCAACTCCTCTTACATAGTTTCCTTTTTTTACACCTGCAATATGGTTTGCATTTATTTCTATTCCAACAATACCATCATTAATAGGAGCCGCTAAATACCCTGCAAAACTTCCTAATGTTTCAATCATTAAAGCCGATGCTCCACCATGTAAAATACCTTTTGGTTGGCAAGTTTTTTCATTAACTGGCATTTGACCTTCTAAGCTATTTTCTGTCAATTTAGTAATTACAATTTCTAAATTTTCAGTGGCTGTATTTTTACTAGATTCATTTATCTCTTCTAGTGTAAATTTTTTTTTCCATATTTCCATTTGTAACCTTTTTTATAAATACGAACGATTGTGCGTAATAATAACATATTAAGTAAAAAATTAATATAATTCCTAAAATATAAAAGGTTTCTCAGTGCTTAAACAAATAAATCAAGGCGTATTATTTATGTTAATATCTTCAATTTGTTTAGCTTTAATGAGTGCAATGGCTAAAGTTTTAGCGGAAAGTTTACCCACAATTGAGATAGTTTTTTTTAGAAATTTTATTGGTATTTGTATTGTATTATTAACATTTTTCAAATCACCTTTAAAACAAACAGGGGGAAAGCCTTTATTACTTTTTTTTAGAGCATTTATTGGTTTAATTGCTATGTTGAGTTTTTTCTATAATATTGCAAATATATCTTTAGCAGATGCTGTTACATATTCTAGAATGTCTCCTATTTTTACTGCAATTTTTGCAATGTGGTTTTTAAAAGAAAAAATTGGAGGAAGAGGGTGGCTAGCAATATTACTAGGATTTAGTGGTATGTTTATGGTTATGAATCCAGATGGAATGGTTTTTGAAAAATCACATATATTTGGTATTTTAAATGCAGTATGTGCGGCTTTAGCATTTACAAGTATTAGAGAATTAAGAAAATATTATGATACCAGAGTGATTGTTTTAAGTTTTATGGGAATAGGTTCAATTGTTCCCTTGGCTTCTATGTTATTATCAATAAATTATCATAGTGAATTTTTTGATTTTATGATGGGAGAGTTTGTACTACCAAACACTTTTCAATGGATTTTGATTGGTGGAATTGGATTTACCGCATCAGTAGGACAAATATATATGACTAAGGCATATGGAGTTACTAGAGCAGGTATTGTAGGTGCTACAGGTTATTCAGTAATCATATTTTCATTAATTATTGGACTTATTTTAGGTGATGATTTTCCAAGCTATTTGGGAATCATAGGAATTTTAGCTATTATTTCAGGAGGAATTTTAATTGCCAAGGAAAAAAAATAAACTTATGACTTCAAAAGTAGAAAATGAAATTGACAATAAAGAGATAGTTACAGCTTTTATTAAAGGTCTTAGTGTGATAAAAGCTTTTGATCACGAAAATACAAATATGACCCTTTCTGATGTTGCAAAGAAAGTTGATATTACAAGAGCAAGTGCGAGAAGACTTCTATTAACTTTAGAATCTTTAGGTTATGTTTCTCACACTGATAACTTTTTTTCTTTAACTCCAAAAGTAATAGAGTTGGGATATAGTTATTTTGCTTCTTTACCATGGACAGATATTGCATATAAAAATATTAAAAGAGTAGTTGATGAGTGTACCTTATCATGTTCTATTTCTATTTTAGATGGACAAAATGTTATTTGTATTATGAGAGTACCTGCTACAAGAATCTTAAATGAGGGTATTCATGTTGGTTCTAGACTTCCAGCAGCATATACAGCAACGGGAAGATTATTTATGTCTCATATGGAAGAAAAAGAACTTTATAATTATCTATTAAAATTACCTTACAAAGAATATACATCAAAGAGTATTAAAGACCCTGATTCTTTATATAAAAAATTATTAGCTGAAAAAAATCAAGGTTATCAAATTGTTGAAGAAGAGATTGAAGATGGTCTTCTTTCTATTGCTGCACCAATTTACAATAGAGAAAATAAGATGATTGGGGCGATGAATATAGGTTCCCATCTAAGTTACAAAAATACAGAAACATTAAAGAAAAAGGTATTGCCTCTTTTAATTGAAGCTGCAAAAGAAACATCTGAAGCTATTAAATTACTTCAACACTATTAAAAAAAGATAGCTTTTAAGCTATCCTTTTTATTGTTTATCCCATAGGGTATAAAATCTCTTGTTGTACTTTTTTACAAGCGTCCATTATCTCATCACTTAATGTAAGTTCTAATGCTGGTAAAATATCATCTAATTGTTCGGCAGTTCTAACCCCAATAATTGTACTAGCTACAAAATCCCATTGTTTACTCCAAGCCGCAGCTAAAGTTGTAATATTTATATCGTGTTCTTTTGCAATTTGCATATATTTTTCAGTTGTACTTAGAGTTTTTTCATTTATAAATCTATTTCTCATAGCGTCTAATCTTGGAATATTTAAAGATTTGTATTCATTAAATCTAGAACCTTTAGGTAAAGTTCCATCTTGATATTTCCCCGTTAAAACTCCTCCTGCAAGTGGTGAATATGGTAAAAGTGAAATTTTTTCTTTTCTACAAACATGTGCTAATTCATCAAAAAATCTAGGCTCATTTAATGAGAAGTTATTTTGAATAGATTGAAATCTAGCTAGTTTATTGTATTTTGAAATCTCATTTGCTTTTGTTAGCCCATATGCTGAGTCATTACTTGTTCCTATATATCTAACTTTTCCAGCTTTAACTAATCTATCCATGGCTTCCATTGATTCTTCTAATGGTACAACTGTATCTGGCCAGTGAACTTGATAAAGGTCAATATAATCAGTTTTTAGTCTTTTTAAAGTTCCCTCAATTCCTCTTTCAATATGAAATCTATCAATAGCAGTTAATCCATGCCTAACAGGAGCTGCAAATCTTCCATTTGCTGCACCTGCAACCTTAGTTGCTACAATTAAAGATTCTCTGGGTTTACTTTTCATCCATTCACCCATAATCTCCTCTGATAAACCAACTAAATCAGCCCTTGGAGGTACAGGATACATCTCTGCATTATCAAAGAAGTTAATACCTGCGTCATATGCTTTATCCATGATTTTAAAAGCTTCTTCTTTTGTTGCCATTCTTCCAAAGGTC
Source organism: Arcobacter arenosus (assembly GCF_005771535.1). NCBI lineage: Bacteria > Pseudomonadati > Campylobacterota > Epsilonproteobacteria > Campylobacterales > Arcobacteraceae > Arcobacter > Arcobacter arenosus. The sequence continues at coordinate 237,621 of NZ_VANU01000004.1, read as the reverse complement.
ATTGTTCCTAAACAAATTGGAGTAACTCTAAGTCCACTTGTTCCTATATATCTATATTCCATTTTTATCCTTTCTTTGATTTAATATTTTTTTAGTACTAAAAATGCAACACTTGAAATTATCAACATTCCAAATGCTACAGAAATTAAGCTATTTGAGTGAAAACTGACAATTATAGATGAGATAATTGAAGCAGTTCCATATTGTAAAACTCCAATTAAAGCAGAAGCTACTCCTGCATTATGAGGAAAGTTTTCCATAATAAGTGCTGTTGCATTTCCATAAATCAAACCATTCATTGAGATATAACTTACAATAAAAAATATCACTAAAATAAATCCTATATAATCATTTAAAATTAAAAATAAAAATGCAAGTATAATCTGTGATAAAACAGCAAATTGAAGTATTTTCTTTGCTTTGAAATAATTTAAAAATTTGACATTAAGTGCAGCGATTAACATAAAAAATACAAAATTGAGGCCTTGAAAAAAAGCAAATTGATTTACACTTAAGCCTAAGTATTCAATGTATATAAATGAAGATTTAGTGACAATAGAAAACATACTAGAAAACCCAAGGGCAAGTACAAACATCATTGTCATCGCTTTTTTATTGGATAAGACGATTAAATATGATTGAATAATATTTTTTTTAGAGTAAGTATATGTTTCTTTGAAATCTTTAAAAATTAAAAAAGCAACAAATGCTGAATAAAGTCCTAAAAAGATAAATATTTTCTCCCAAGTAAAGAAAAATAATATTAATGCTCCTAAAGCAGGAGCTAACATAGGTACTATCGTTCTTAAACTTCCTAAAATTGAGAAATATTTAGCTGCTTCTTTCCCCGAATATAAATCTCTAATAATTGCAGCAGCATTAACTATAATTAATCCACCAAAAAATGCTTCGAAAAATCTATATATCCATAATTCATAAACTGATGTTGAAGATGTAATTAAAAAACTGAAAATTGAGTAACCTAAAAGACCAACAAGTGAAGATAGTTTTCTACCTTTTGCATCTGAAAATGGTCCTCCAAAAATTTGTCCTATTGAAAATCCAAACATAAAAATAGATAAACTTAATTCTATATCAGAGATATTAACCTTATAGTGTTCAGCCATTATAGGCATTGAAGGAAGATAAGTTGCAATAGAAATAGGTGCTATAGCTGAAAGTATTGATAAGATAATAATCAGATAAGACTTATTGTTGTTCATTTATATCCTTAGCTTTTAGAGATTAGGATTGCAAAAGATTTAATAACCACAAGAAAACTATAAGAAGCAACCCTAAAATCAAAAGTTAATGGGAAATATACTTAATATAATTTAAGGAGTACAATAAAATAACTTCCACTAACTTTATACGAACAAATGTTCGAATAATATTATATATAATAAAGATTAATGATTTCTTAAAGTTAAAACCTACGCTTTTACGTTAATTAAAATAACAAAGGCTATAATCATATTTATAAAATAAAAAAAAAGAGTAATTAAAATGTATGGTTTTTATAGAATTGCCGCAAGTGTACCAAAGGTTCAAATTGCAAACAGTGGTAAAAATATTGAAGAGATTATTGATATTTTTAAACAAGAATCAGAAAATGAAACTTCAATTGTACTTTTCCCTGAACTATGTATTACAGGATATACAGTAGGTGATCTTTTTTTAAATCAAAACTTACTTGAATCACAAAATAATGCTTTAGAAAAATTAGTAAAAAAATCTATTGGTATTTCAACTATTGCAATTGTGGGAATAGTTGTTTCATTTGAACATAGACTATATAATTGTGCGGCAGTTATTCAAAATGGAAAAATCTTAGGAATAGTTCCAAAAAGTTATCTTCCAAATAAAAATGAGTTTTATGAAAAAAGATATTTTCAATCGGGTCTTCGTCTAAAATTAAAGACATTAAAATTACTTTCTCAAGAGATTCCTTTTGGGGTTGATTTATTATTTTCTGATGAAAATGATATTACCTTTGGAATAGAAGTATGTGAAGATTTATGGTCAATTTTACCCCCAAGTAATCAAATGGCAATAAATGGTGCAAATATGATTTTCAATCTATCAGCTTCAAATGAACTGGTTGGAAAATCTTCATATAGACAAGAATTAGTAAAAACCCAAAGTGCAAGATTAGTTTGTGCTTATATTTATAGTTCAAGTGGAGTAGGGGAATCAAGTAGTGATACTATTTTTAGTGGGGATGCCCTAATTTGTGAATATGGTTCGATTTTAGCTAAAAGTCAAAGATTTTGTTTGGAAAATCAAACAATTAGAGCTGATGTTGATTTAGAAAAACTTATTTGGTTACGAAACCATGAGTCTTATTTTGGAGATAGTATTCCAAGTGATGTTAGAATAATAAAATTTGAATCAACAGTTAGAATATCTAAACTAAATAGATTTATAGATAAACATCCTTTTGTGCCAAGTGATGAAAAGATTAAAAAAGAGGTTTGTGAAGAGATTACAAATATTCAAGCTCACGGTTTAATCAAAAGATTAACTCACATAAACTCAAAAAAAGTTGTGATAGGTATCTCTGGTGGATTAGATTCAACTTTAGCACTACTTGCTACATATAAAGCTTTTGAGATATTAAATCTTGATGTTAAAGGTATTATCGCTATTACTATGCCTGGCTTTGGTACAACTAGTAGAACAAAATCAAATGCAATAAAACTCTGTGAAGCTTTAGGTGTAACAATTAAAGAGATACCAATTAGTGAAGTTTCTTTAAAAGAGTTTGAAGCAATAGGTCATGATAAAGATATCCATGATGTTACATACGAAAATGTTCAAGCAAGGGCTAGAACATCTATTTTGATGAATTTAGCAAACAAAGAGGGTGGAATCGTTATTGGAACTGGAGATTTAAGTGAAATTGCTCTTGGATGGTGTACTTACAATGGAGATCATATGAGTATGTACTCACTTAATAGTGGGATTCCTAAAACTTTAATTTCATATTTAGTTGAATATTTTACTTATAAGCAAGAGATAAAAGAGGTTTTAACTGACATTTTAAATACTCCAATTTCACCTGAACTTTTACCCCATGATAGTGATAAAATATCACAAGAAACAGAAACTATAATTGGACCATATGAATTGCATGATTTTTTCTTATACCATTTTATAAGATATGGTGCAAAACCTGAAAAGATTTTATTTTTAGCCTCTCAAGCTTTTGATGAGTATTCAAAAGAAGAGATAAAAAAATGGTTTGATATTTTTGTAAAAAGGTTTTTTACTCAACAATTTAAAAGAAATGCAATACCTGATGGTGTAAAGGTGGGAACTATTAGTTTAAGTCCTAGAGCAGATTGGAGAATGCCAAGTGATGCAAGTTTTCAAGAGTGGATTAAAGTTTTAGATTGATATGAAATATTTTTTAATATTAACTCTTATTTTTACAAGTAGTTTTTGTAACTACAATGAATTACTCTTTAATGGTAATTGTATAACTTGTCATAGTGTTGATAATTTAAATAAATCTGCACCTACAATTCAAGAGGTAAAACAAAGATATATAGAAGCTTTTCCACTAAAAAAAGATTTTGTAGAGTATATGAGTAATTGGGTTTTAAAACCAGATGCAAATACTTCATTGATGATGGATGCAATAGAAAAATATGAACTTATGCCAGAACTAGCTTTTGACAAAAGAACATTAAAAGAGATATCTGAATTTATTTATGAAAATGACTTTAAATAAAAAAGTCTAAAAGAGGTTTATAAATTATAAACCTTTTTTAGTACTTCAATAAATAATTTGATTGATTTTTTATTAGCTGTTTCATTTGAAGTATGATAACCAATTGTTGGAATTTGTAAGGTTGTACCTTGTACACTTCCTTTAGAGGCTTTTATTATTCTTCCAAGCTCTGTAATCCCAAGTTTAGCTTTTGTATTATTTGGGTTATTTTGATTGTGTAAACTTTTTAAATACTCATCTTTATAGTGATATTTAATCCCTCTTTCAATAGCTATTCTTTTAATTTTTTGTTTTAGGGGAGATTTGAAATATCCATTTTGATCTCTATTTCTTAATACAATATCTAAAAGGTCAATCTCTTCTTTTGTTTTATATGGACTTGTATCTAAAACCAATAGTTCATTTGTACTTAAATCATATTTTTTAAAATAATCAAGTAGATAAATCCAACTCATTCCAGCTTCTTCACTTGCTGTAAAAAATGCAGTTCCTTGGTATCCTTTTTGGTAAAGATATAATATACATGCAACACTAATTGTATTATCTAATTGAGCATAAATAGTATCTTCTTTGATAGAAAGTTTATCCATAAATGCAATTGGCGTTCCTGGATGAATATGACTTAAGCCATCTATTTTAAAGATAATATTTTCTCTTCTTTCACAAAGATAAGTTTCTTTAATCGTTCCCATTCCCATATAACTACCACTATATGGCTCATAAGCTTGAACTTTTTCATCCACAAATCTTTTTGTAAAGTTTTTTAATAATTCATCTGCTTGTATTGATTGTTCTTTTATATTTGTTTGGTTTTTAGCTAAAAATGCAGCATATTGGAACTCATTTTTCCCTGTACAAATAAGTCCATGTCTATCAGCATGGGCTGATAAATATCCAGATTCTGGATTTGAACCTTTTGCAACTAATAAACCATCATAAAATTCAACTTCTAATTCTAGTTCTTCCAATTCCCTTTTTAAATATATAAGAAAAGGGTGCTCTGCACCAACTACACTTGGAACTCTAAGTAGCTGTTTTAAAATATCATAAAATTGAGTCAATAATTTTCCTATTCAATCATTTGTTCTTCATTAAGTTCTTGAAACTCACTTCTTTCAATAACCTCTTCACTAAAATATTCTATTTTATTCTCAGCTTTTTCTAGGTCATTGAATTGCGCAATATGAAATGTTGCATCACCTTCTTGCACAAGTGGAAGTTCACTTCTTCCAATAATAATTCCATCAAAAGGAGCTATAACTGTATCTCCTTCATCCTCTAAAGGTTCATTTATATATGCAATAATCTCACCTTTTTCAACTGTATCACCTAATGATTTTACAGAACGTAATAAACCACTTTGTGTTGCCCTTGTCCAAGTTGATTTTTTTGCTATTACAGGTATTCTGATTTTACTTTTTTTACTTGATTGTGCAAGCATTTCCATTTTTCTTAGAACATTTACAATACCTTTTACACCAATTCTAATACTTGTTTCATCAAATCTTAGTGCTTCTCCTGCCTCATAAAGTAAAATGGGTTTACCTTTCTCCATTGCTTGAGATCTTAGTGATCCATCCCTTAACGCAGAGTGTAACACTACAGGTGCTTCAAAAGCTTTTGCTAAATCATAGGTAAATTCATTTTTGATATCTGTTCTAACTTGTGGTAAATTTGATCTATGTATTGCTCCTGTATGCAAATCAATACCTAAATCTGAATTTAATACAATCTCTTTAAAAAATATTCTTGCTATTCTTCCTGCTAGTGAACCCGACTCATTTCCAGGAAATGATCTATTTAAATCTCTTCTATCAGGTAAATATCTTGATAGGGTTACTAAGCCATAAACATTAACAACAGGGACTAGTATTAATGTCCCCCTTAATCTTTTTAAGATATTTAGTTTTTTTAATCTTCTAATTATTTCAATTCCATTAATTTCATCACCATGGATAGCAGCACTTACAAAAACTGTAGGTCCACTTCTTCTTCCTCTGATGACATTAACTCTCAAAGTTGATGGGGTATTATATAAACTAGGTAATTCAATATCAATATTTTTGTTTTCACCTTTTTTTATCTCTTCTCCACCAATAATTAGTACATCATCCAATATTTATACTCCAATATTATCTTTTTTAGCTTTTCTTGTTGTTTTTTTAACAATTTCATTGTTTTCATTTCTTGTTGTTACATTTTTTTCAATGTAGTCCATAACTTTACTGGCAATATCAAGTTGTGTAGCTTTTTCAATACCCTCTAATCCAGGAGAAGAGTTTACTTCCATAACAAGTGGACCTCTTTTTGATGGAATCATATCAACTCCGCAAACTCCTAATCCCATAGCTTTTGCTGCTGCTAGGGCAGTAGATTTTTCTTTTCTTGTCAGTTTATGAATTTTTGCAGTACCACCTTGGTGTAAGTTTGACCTAAAATCGCCCTCTGCACCTTGTCTTTTCATAGCTCCTACAACTTCACCATCAACAACAAACGCTCTAATATCAGCTCCTCCTGCTTCTTCAATAAACTCTTGAACTAATAAGTTAACTTCCATTCCATAAAAGGCATCAAGAACTGATTTAGCCGCTTTTTCGCTATCAACCAAAACAACTCCAACCCCTTGAGTTCCTTCTAAAATTTTTAAAACTAATGGTGCACCACCACTTAATTCAATAACGTCTTTTGCACTAGATTTATTTGATGCAAATACAGTTTTTGGCATATCTACACCTCTTTTTGAAAGAACTTGTAAACTTCTAAGTTTATCTCTACTTCTATTTATTGCTAAACTTCCTGAAGTTGAAAATACATCCATAACCTCAAAGTGCCTTACAATAGCAGTTCCATAAAAAGTTCTGCTTGCACCAATTCTAGGGATTATTGCATCTGGCTTTGGTAGAGATTTCCCTTTATAATTAATATATAATTCACCTTTCATAATCTCAATAGAGCATTTTAAAAAATCTATAACTTCAATTCTCCAACCTCTTTGTACTCCTGCTTCAACAAGTCTTTTTGTTGAATAAAGATTTTCATTTCTAGATAATACGTAAACTAACAAGATTCTTCCTTTATTTTTGTCGTTTGTTCTGATAAATATTCTTCTGACACATCAACTAAGCATTTCCCATCTAGAAACTTTCTTCCAATAAGCATTGGAAATTTCATATCTTGTCTATTTGTTAATGAAATCACACTTTCATAAGTTTTGTTAAAAAATTCCACTTCAACCTTTATTGATGGTCTTATTTGTAGTTGACCATTTGAACTCTTTACTTTTTTCATTTTATATATAGGATAAGTCATCGTTTTACCATGATAAGAAGGATGTACTTCGTCAAGTAGACAAAATGTAACTAAGTTATTTTCTTTATCAATTTTTATATTATCACAGTGTAAAGCATTTGAATCTGCTCCAGTATCAACTTTTGCGTCAAGATCAAAAAGTTCTAAACTAATTATAGAAATTTTTTCTTTTTTACCTACAATTATTTTATTCAATTAAAGTCCTTATTTTTAAACAAATTTACCCTAATATTTTATCATATTTATGGAAGTTATTATACTTAATCACTGATATAATTTTTTCTATATACTCTTCACCTTCTTCTGAGTACCTATCTAGTTTTTTTACAATTTGAAAAATATCAGTGTTAAAATAATTTTCTTTTTTAAACTCAAAATATATTTTTTTTGTTGAAAGCATATTGAAATATTGACTTACAGCTGCTTCAATACTATCAAATTTTTTTAGGTAAATAGTTTCCTCTTCTCTTTTTACATTTGCGGCTATTCTTGGTTCATTTTTATTAAAAGACCATACCCCAAAAATATTATTAGCTTCTTTAAAAAATCTTGATGTTCCCCAAGCACTTTCAATTGCTGCTTGTGCTAAGGCAATGCTTATAGGATGGGGTTTTAAAACTATCAAAAGTTCTTCATTTGAATCTAAATTGTATTTATTTTTTAGTTCAATAAGTTTTTCATCTTCAGAATTAATTTCAATTAAATTTTTTATTTTTAGATACTCTTCATATCTTTGATTATAAACTTTTGTGATAACTGGAACAAAAATTTTTTTAAATTTTTCCTTTTTATCTGAACTTTTTACAACAATTTTTTTTGGTTCTTCTTTTTTTATTTCTATCTTTGGTTTTTGTTTATTAATTTGTGTATATGAAAGATAAATAACAAAAAGAAAAATTGAAAAAATTATTGATTTTTCTTTTAATCCAACTTTATTCATAACTATTCCTATGTTTTTATTTATATATTATATTTGAAAATAGTAAAATTTTTATGAAGTAAAAGAAAAGCTAAAATAGCTTTTCTTTATTATTTTAAGAGTTTAATTGTTTAGTAACTAGTTCATTTACAATTTTAGGATTTGCTTTTCCTTGAGTTGCTTTTATAACCTGACCAACAAAAAATCCAAAAAGTTTTTGGTTACCATCTTTATATTTTTCAACATTTTCTGGGTTTTTTTCAATCACTTCATCAATAATTGGAATTAAAATTTCTGGATTACTAATTTGTACAAGACCTTTCTCTTTTACTATTTTTGATGGAGTCTCACCTGTTTTTACCATCTCTTCAAAAACTTGTTTTGCAATTTTTGTAGAGATAGTTTCTTCATCTATCATTTTTACAAGTTCAGCTATTTCTGTTGCACTAAACTTTAATTCATCTACATCTTTTTCTTTTAATTCCTTTGCAATATCATTTGCAACAATATTTGCTAGGGTAACAGGACTATTTATTAAAAGTAAACCCTCTTCAAAGAAAAATGATAGATTTTCATCCCTTGCTAAAATATTTGATACCTCATTATTTAGTTCAAGTTCACTTGTATACATAGTAAATAAAGCATGTTGTTCACTAGTCATTGCTTGAGCTTCACCATGGACAATCTCTTTTTTTACTACTTCTTGTTTCTTTTCAATTTCTTCTTTTGGTTTTTCTTGTGTTTTTGTTTTTTTAGCCCAAGAGTCTTTAAGTCCAACTATTTTATTAAATACAGGTATTTCATCACTGTAATCAATTGGGTCAGCATAAAAATAACCTTGTCTTTCAAATTGAAATCTTTCATCAACTTTGTCTGTAATAACCGCTGGCTCAATTAATGCATCTTTGATTATTGACAATGAATTTGGATTTAAATCTTCTAAACCTTCAGGAGCTTCATTTTTATATAATCTATCATAAAGTCTTACTTCGATTTTTTTACAATTATTTGCATCTACCCATTGTATAGCACTTTTTACTTTTATACCACTTGTATCATTTCCACTTTTAGAGTTTGGATTATAAAGAGCCTTAATCTCAATTATTTTTCCATTTTCATCTTTTATAATCTCTTCACAAGTTATGATATAAGCATGTCTTAGTCTAACTGCTTGATTTGGAGTTAATCTATTATAACCTTTTACTGGATTTTCAGAAAAATCTTCTCTTTCTATATATACAACATTTGAAAAAGGAATTTTTCTTGAACCCTCTTTGGGTACATCATGGGGATAATATGAAGCTTCAATATCTTCACTTCCTTCATAATTAGTTATAGTAACTTTTATAGGGTCTAATACACACATAACTCTAGGTGCTTTAGTATTTAAATCATCTCTAATACAAAACTCTAATTGTGAAACATCAACCATCGAGTTTGCTTTTGCAATACCTATTTGATCGCAGAAATTGATTATAGAATCTTTAGTATATCCTCTTCTTTTTAATCCTGCAATTGTAGGCATTCTTGGGTCATCCCATCCACTAACATAGTTACCATTTACAAGTTCAAGAAGTTTTCTTTTACTCATAACTGTGTAGTTAATTCCAAGTCTAGCAAATTCATGTTGATAGGGTCTTGGTGGAGTAAGGTTTAATTCATTTAAAACCCAATCATAAATATCTCTATTATTTTCGAATTCTAAAGTACAAATAGAGTGTGTTACACCTTCTATATAATCACTTAAACAGTGTGCAAAATCATACATAGGATATATACACCATTGGTTTTGTGTTCTAAAGTGGTGGGCATGTCTAATTCTATATAAAAGTGGATCTCTCATTTTCATATTCGAAGCTGACATATCAATTTTTGCTCTTAATACATGTTCTCCATCTTTAAATTCACCATTTTTCATTCTTTCAAAAAGGTCTAAATTTTCTTCTATCGTTCTTGAAGCAAATTCACTTCTTTTCCCTGCTTGTGTAACTGTACCTCTAAACTCTTTCATTTGTTCTTCAGTAATACTATCCACATAGGCTTTTCCCATTTTAATTAATTCAACTGCATATTCATAAATTTTTGGGAAATAATCTGATGTATATTTAACTTCATCTTTATATTCAAAGCCAAGCCATTCAACTGCATCTTTTAATGCTTCAACATATTTAGTATCTTCTGTTGTTGGGTTTGTATCATCCATCCTAAGATTACAAAAACCATTATAGTCCCTTGCAATACCAAAGTTGATACAAATAGATTTAGCGTGTCCAATATGTGGAAAACCATTAGGTTCAGGGGGAAATCTTGTAATAACCTCTTGATATTTATTTTCTTTTAAATCTTCTTCAACAATAACACGTAAGAAATCTTTATGTTCACTCATTTTTAATTAACCTTTGATTAATAACTATTTTAAGGTGAATATTTTATCTAAATAGTACTTATATGATGTATTTTTCACCTTTTAAGATTTATATTCTTAATTAATAAATTTATGTTTTTTTTCATAATAGATTCAGAAAAATTAAGTATCATTGCGATTTAAATAAATCTACTAAAACTTGCAGTTACTTAATAAAAAAGAAATAATTGATAATTTTTTTTACGCCAAAAAATAGGAAATATTCAAATTTATAATTTTTTAATAAGTTTTTGTAAGATTTAATCAATATTTAATGAAAATTGTATTAGTTTATACTAAGTTTAAGAAATGAATAAAATATAAAGGAGAGAAAATGGATAATCTATCAAATATAAAATTAGAAAACTTATCATTGGAAGAAAGATATAGATATGATAATGAAGATTTTACAAAGGAAGATAAAGAGTTAATCTTATTTTTTATTACATCTATTTTATCTTCAATAATTGTTTTTTACATAAATAAAGAACTAATTCAAATAAATACATTTTTAAATTTTTTACTTTTTTGTGTAGTTTTTTTAACGATAAATATTAAATATTTTATCTATTCAATTAAAAATTCAAATTTTTTAAACAAAAGTTTTTTTGTTTTTAAATATCTAAGGGTGAATTTTAAACATTCAGTTAAAAAAGATTATGTAAAAAAAGCTTTTAAATATCTTTTTTTAAGATTTGTATTTTCATTTATATTTATCTTAATAGCACCATTTGCTATTGTTATTCCAAGTGTTATTAGAAAGTTTGTGAAAAACATAAAATATATAAAACATTTTAATCTTTATCATAAAATGACACTTCTGTTTTAATTATATTATTAAATAAAACAACTATTTATTTGTGTGTCATTTATAATATTGTTAAAATACTCATATGTTTTTTGGTAATTTATTTCAAAGTTGTATTTCATTTTATCATTAAAGTATGAGTTTTCTTCTATATCTTTCATTCTTTGTTTGTAATAGAAATCTTTGTTTAATAAATCTTTATCATTTTCAACGAAATCTTTTAAAGCATCTTTCATTGCAAGTTTTCTAATTGATTCCTCAATATCTTTTTCATTTTTAGAATTTTTAATTATCTCTTGTATTTTATTAATTGATATTTCTAGGTTTTTAAAAAGATTTAATTCTTGTATTTTTCCAACTGTTTCATTTAAATCTAAAAAAGTTTCATGTACAAAATTACCTAAAGAAATATGATAATATAATTGATATTTTGTAATAGCATCAACAATTTTTATTTTTTTTAAATTTAAATTATTCATAAATATTCCTTCTAAATATTTTTATATAATTAGCACTATAAATTACTAGGTGCTAATTTTTACTAGCAGTAATCTAAAAAATGAGTGCTAAATTCATTTTGAGGTTTTACTGCTAGCATACTATATTTATTAGTTTAATTTCTCCAACCTCAGTATCTACCTCCTTGAATACAAAAAAGTTTTTACTTTAGTGAAATAAACTAAAGTTATTAGAATTTTAGATATTAAGAACTTAAAAAACAATAAAAATTAGCACTTAATATATTAAAGTGCTAATTGATACAGTTTGATAACTTAGATTTTTTTAGAATTTAATTGATAGTTTCTATATTAACTAGTTCAATATGAGAACACTCTTTTTTTACCAGCTTTCTTGAAGTTGCGTCCTCTTCAGCCAATGAGATTAAGTCAGGGAAATCATCTTTATTAACTTCAAATTGGTATAACTCTTTTTTTGTTTCTATTTTTATTATTGAATCTAGATTTTTAGTGTTTATGTCAATATTTCTAATCCCTTTAGAAAATTCGTTTTTTATTGACTTTGAGATTTTTTCATTTTCAAGTAGTTTTTCTAATGTTATTTCCAAATTAAAATCATTTTTACAAACTATCTTGTACGTTACAATAATTTTGCCATCCATTTTCATACCTTTTGTGTTTTTTTTATATTAACAAAATTCAAAACAAATCTTTAAAAGTATTACAAATTGCAAATTTAAAATATGTTATTATAGTTTTTTTGCGATTATTGCTTGTTTTCTCATTTTATATAATTCGTGTTTTTCATTGAAATATTCATCATATTTTATTATTTCAAAATCAGAAAAAATCTCTTTTAATTCATTTTCTTTGAGTAAAAATAGTGGATTTGAAGGTGGCTTTTCATTTTCTTTATGATTCATATAAGTTTCTATTACAATAATTCCATCTTTTTTTAAAGCTTCTTTTAAATTTGGGAAAATCTTTCTATCTAGGTAATTTGTTTGTACAATTAAATCAAAACTATTTTTTTCTATGTCAAAGTTTTCTAAATCTTTTTGGATAGCAGTTAAGTTTTTTATATTTTGTTTTTTTAGATGATTAATTGCAACTTCTGAGATATCAAAAGCTTCAACCTCAAATCTATTTTCTGCAAGAAAAATAGAGTTTCTACCTGTTCCACAAGCTATTTCTAAAGCTTTTTTACCTCTTGTATATTGTATTGCCTCAACTACTTTTGGACTAGGTGTCCTATCTTTCATAAGTCTTGGAGTTTCATTATATTTTTTATCCCATTTTTCTTTGTCTTTTTGTGCCATATTTCTACTTTTTGTTTTTTGAAATTGTATCAAATTCATTCATATATGTTCTATAAATTAACGGAACATAATTTTTTTGGCATTTGATATTTTTTCTACTTTCAATGGAAACAGCCTCAAAAAATGTTTTCCAAAGTTTGTCAAATTTTTCTTCATTTGAAGATATGTTAGGAGATTCAAAGGAAGCTACATTTTGAATACCTAGATAAGATTCATTTTTAATAAAGGCAATTTTTCTATCTAAGTCATGGATGATAAATTTTTGATTGTTAAATCTTTTAAAGAAATGGCGTCCTAAAAAATATATTACATTAAATTTTGATTCAATTTTAGAATATAAGGTTCCATCATCTAGTTCTTGAAATCTAGCAAAGGCATACATCTTATGAATATGCTTTCCTAACTCTTTTTGTAAATCTTGTAAATACATTACATTTTCATCATTTATATTAAATAGTTGGTTTTTATCTTTAAATCCCAAGATAATATAGTTTAATAAATAAAGTTCAAACTCTTTTGAGTCACACATAAATGTATTTCGAATAGTATCAAAGGCTTTTTTAGGAAACTTGTTTTTTATAGCATCTAATACTTTTAAAGCTTTTTGTTCTTCTGTTTCAATATGTTTTATCTCTTCTAAAATCAAAACCTGTGGTACTTGTCTACAGATTTTATTTGGATTTAGTTTCTCATAATACACATCATAAACTAAGCTTAGAAAACCTTCAAAACTTCCATCATAAACTAGAATCATAATTCACCTGTAATAGGACTATATTGTAAATCAAATAGACTTGGTTGTTGAATTTTTTTAGGGCTTGGTTTGATTAGTGCAGTTCTTATTCTATCATCCTCGAAGGGGATTTCCTTTTGGTATTTTCCTTTACATGTAATAAAATATTTTGCTCTTTTTAGTGAGATTTTTAATTTCTTTAAATCATCGAAATCTAAAGATTTAAATTTTCTTGCTTTTAGAATTTTAAATACACCCCTTACTCCTATCCCTGGGATTCGAAGAAGTTCCTCTTTTGATACAGAATTTATTTCCATTGGAAAATATTTTAGATTGTGTAATGCCCAAGATGTTTTAGGATCAACTTCTTCATCTAAATTTGGAAATTCATCACTTACAATCTCATCATAGGTAAAATCATAAAATCTCAAGAGCCAATCTGCTTGATAAAGTCTATGTTCCCTTAAAAGTGGTGGCTTATTTATAATTGCAGGTAAATTTTTATCATCATTTACTGGAATATATGCACTATAATAAACCCTTTTTAGTAGTGCTTTATCATACATAACTGAACTTAGTTTTAAAATATCTTTGTCAGTTTCAGGTGTTGCCCCAACAATTAGTTGAGTACTCATTCCTATTGGTTTGATATCTTTTTCAAGGGAGATATCTCTAGCATATTTTAGTGGTTGAAGTACAGATTCTCTTGTTTTATTTGGGGCTAGAAGTTTTAAAGATTTATCACTTGGAAGTTCTATATTTGAACTAACTCTATTGGCTAAATTTACAACTTGCTCTATTAATTTTTCATCTGCTCCGGGAATAAGTTTTACATGAATATAGCCATTAAATTTATACTCATCTCTTAATATTTTTAAAACTCTTAGGATTAAAATTGTTGTATGGTCTTCATTGTCAATTATCCCCGAACTTAAAAACAAACCCTCAATATAATTTCTTTTATAAAAGTTTATTGTGATATCAGCTAATTCTCTTGGACTAAAAGCAGTTCTTTTAATATCATTTGATTTTCTATTTATACAATAAGCACAATCATAGATACAAAAGTTAGTTAGTAGAACTTTTAAAAGTGAAACACATCTTCCATCTGCTGTATAGGTATGACATATTCCACTTTTATGGGTTGTTCCAAGTTCTCCTGTTTTGTAGTTACTATCACTTCCACTTGAACTACATGAAACATCATATTTTGCACTATCTGCTAGTATTTGCATTTTTTCATAAATATCTTTTCTCATAAAGATATTCTACACTAGAAAAAAACTTAGGGTCAATTTTATTACAATTTGCAATACTACTTTTTATAAAGTTCAATAAGTTCTAGTGTTTCTAAATCTTTTTTTGTTCCCCTTTGTTTTAAATGACTTACAACTCTTTTATATCTCTCTTCATTGAAATTTTGACCAAGTTTGAATTTTGCAGTAGTGTTAGTTGGAATTAATTTATAAACACAAGTTGCATTAATGGCTTTTTTATACATCTCATTATTTAGTGGAATATATTTTCCCTCTTTTTGAAGTTTTTGCATTAACATCTCTAGGGCATTAGCTTTTTGATTGTAATCTTCAAGTACTTTTATTTGACCATTAATTATTACAGATTTAAATAGATGTGTTGCAGGACAAGCATCACCTTTATCACTACTAAAATAAGATGGTAATAATGAATAATCTTCAACCATACAAAAAGATGCATAAGTATTATCTTTTATAATATCCATTTTTTTACCTTTCTTTGCTCCATGAAAATATATCTCATTTTCAAATTCTACAAAATTTAAAGGAATAGAGTAGGGTTTATTATCAAAACATAAACAGAGTGTTCCAAAGGAACTATTGTTTAAAACCTCTAATATTTGTTCTTTATTAGTTATTTCAAATGCTTTTTTCATTAATAATCCTTTTTTGCTTTTTTTGTATTATAATTGTAAATTGTATATATTACAAGATACAGATTATTTAAATTTTATAAGGACAGTTATGCTTAAAATTAATAAAAATGATTCTAAGCCTTTACATATTCAACTTTATGAAGAACTAAAAAAAGATATTTTATCTGCAATGAAAGCAGGGGATAAATTACCTTCAATAAGAAAAATTGTATCAACTTACAACATAAGTAAAATAACTGTTGAAAATGCATATTCCCAATTAGTAGTTGAAGGGTATATTGAAAGTATTCCTAAAAGTGGCTTTTTTGTTAGTGAAGATTTATATAGTAGTATAGCATTAGAGCAAACAAAAGAAATCAAAAAAGAAAAAGAGTTTGAATATCTTTATGATTTTTATCCTGCAAGACTCTCTTCAGATACTTTCCCTTTAAAAATTTGGAAGAGGGTTTACAATAAAGTTATCAATGATAGTTTACATCTTGGAAAATACCAAGATGGTCAAGGGGAATTTGGCTTACGAAAAGAGATATCCAAATATTTAATTGAATCAAGAGGAGTAAATTGTAATCCCTCTTCAATAGTTGTTTGTTCAGGTTTCCCAAATGCAACAAGTCTAATTGCAAGAATTTTAAAAGATGAATACAAAAGTTTAGCTATGGAAAATCCTGGTTATTATATTGTAAAAGGGGTATTTGAAGATTATGGTTTTAAGATTGATAAAATTCCAATAGAAAAAAATGGACTTGATATAAAATTTTTAGAAAATTCTAATTCTAAAATTGTGTATATAACTCCATCTCATCAATACCCCACAGGAGTTACTACATCAATTTCAAAAAGGATAAAACTACTAGAATGGGCAAAGTTAAATGATGGATATATTATCGAAGATGATTATGATAGTGAGCTTAGTTTTGTAAATAAACCAATACCAAGTATGCAAGGTTTAGATAAAAACCAAAGGGTTATTTATATGGGAACTTTTGCTAAATCATTTTCACCTGCAATTAGAGTTAGTTATGTTGTTTTACCCAATACTTTACTTGAAAAATACAATTTACTTTATGATAGTTCAATCTCAAGGGTTGATTTAACTTTACAAAAGACGTTAGAGGAGTTTATGGCAAAAGGGTTTTGGGAAAAACATTTAAGAAAAATTAGAACCATAAATAAAAAGAAACATAATCTTATGAAAAAAGCAATTGAAAATTATCTAGGAGAATATGTAAATATCTTAAGTGAAGGGGCAGGTCTTAATATAAATATTTATCCAAAAACAAATTTTGATTGGCAGAAGTTTAAAAATTTAGGTGAAGAAAATAAAATCAAGTTGTATTTTGCATCTGATGTTTCAGGTGGAGACTGGGAAGCTTGTAGGTTAGGGTTTGGTGGTTTTAAAGAAAATGAAATAGAAAATGCCATAAAGGCATTTTCTAAAATCTGGCTTGAATCAATAATTTGATTATTGGAAAATATCAGCAGTTTGGTTTTTATACCAACCTACAGCATATTCAGCTTCAGCCATTCTAATTCCTTCATCTGCATTCATAGGACTTAATCCTCCAGACCCTGGAACTTTTTCAATCATATCCTCTTTTGCTTCATATACAGCTGCTACAGATATACCATAGTTTGGAGCAACTAAACTATAACATGTATTTGCTAGTTTTGGAGGATTTACAACTGGTTTATCTTGTAACATTCTACTTATTTGAAGTGCAGCAATTTTTGCTTGTGAGTTAGCTGAGAAACCAGATTTTGGCATTTTTGTTGCAATAGCTGCATCACCAATTACATGGATATCTTTTGCAATTTTTGATTCAAATGTTTTTTTGTTAACTGGACACCAATCACCCTCTGTTAAACCTGAATCAAATGCAAGTTTTCCAGCTTTTTGATTTGGGATATAGTTTAAAACGTCTGCTTTAACTACTTCATCTTCTGTTGTAATTTCAAGTTTTTTAGGGTCAACTGATACAACTTTTCCACCAAATTCAGAACTTCTCCATTCAATTAAATCACCATAAAGTTTTTCCCAACCCTCTTGGAATAATCCTTGTTTAGAGAATTTATTTTTTTGGTCTAATATGATAATTTTTGAATCAGGTTTGTTGTTTTTTATATAATGAGCAACTAAAGAGATTCTTTCATATGGTCCAGGAGGACATCTAAATGGATTAGCAGGAGCTACCATTACATAAGTCCCACCATTTTTCATTCCCTCTAATTGTTCTCTTAAAAGTTGTGTTTGCGCTCCAGCTTTATAGGCATGAGGTGCTAAAAGTTCTGAACCTTCAACATAACCTTTTTCATATTTAAAATCAATTCCTGGTGAAACAATTGCTTTATGGAAAGGGATAATATCTCCATTTTCTAACACAACTGTATGTGTTGCCCCATCTACACGTGCTACTTTTTCATGTATTACAGTGATTTTATATTTTTTCTCTAAAGTTTTGTAATCATGTTTAATATAATCTAAGTCATTCATCCCTGCAATTACAGTGTTTCCAAATGGACAAGTGTAATACTCTTTATTTTGTTCTATTAAAATAACTTCTGTATTTGGAGAATATCTTTTCATATATTTAGCCGCTGTAGCACCACCAAAACCACCACCAACAACAACAACTCTTTTTTTATTTTTAGGTAATGTTGATGTCATACTTGTCACACTACTACATGCAGCAAGTGAAAGTGCAAATGAACCTGCAAGTATTTTGTTAAAATGTCTTCTATTCATCATGATATTTACCCCTTATCTTTCTATCTTCGAAAAGTAATAACTAATTTGCTCTAACTCTTCATCACTAAAACCTTTAGCGTGTTTAGGCATCATAGTACCAGGTCTTCTATCATATTTATAATCTAATAGAATATTGTACATTGTTTTTTGACCAAGTCCTGCAATCAATGGTGTAACTGCTACTGATTTTCCATCTGTTCCATGACATGATGCACAAGATAGTGACAACATACTACCTTTTACTGGGTCATAATCCACTGCATAAGATAAACTACAAAGACAAGCTAATGTCGCAAGAATCCTCTTCATTTCCACTCCTTATTTTTTATATACCTAATAAAGTAATGATTTATAGTAGAGATACTTGACTTAATTAGTAGTGAATAGGAGTTTGTAATTTTATTTTTAAGAATTAGTGCTTTTTAATAATTCAAAATAGTGTTTTCTTGTTATTTCTTTTGCTCCAAGTGAGGCTAAATGGTCATTATATACTTGACAATCTATTAGTTTTATATTATTTTGTTTCGTTTGGTTACATAAATAGTAAAAAGCAACTTTTGAAGCGTCTCTTTCAAGAGAAAACATACTTTCTCCACAAAAAATATTATTAATTACTAGACCATATAGTCCACCCACAAGTTTTTCATCCATAAAAACCTCTATAGAATGGGCAATTCCAAGTTTATGAAGATTTGTATATGCAATAATGAAATTTTCATCAATCCATGTGTCATCTTCATGTTTTCTTTTTATATTTGAACAACTTTTTATAACTTCTTCAAAGCAAGTGTTACTTTTTATAACAAAACCTTTATTATTTATTGTTCTTTTAAGACTTTTTGTTAATTTGAATTCTTCTGGGTATAAAACCATCCTTTTTTGAGGGCTAAACCAATGAATATGATTATATTCATCAATAAACCAAGGAAAGATTCCATTTTTGTAAGCATTGATTAATCTTTGTGGATGAAAATCTCCTCCAACAGCAACAAGATCATCATTCATCATGTCTAAACTAGGGAAATCAAAGTTATCAAAATCAAGAAGATAAATAAGGTGTTCTTTATCAAGTAGTTCCATTTTGAAATGGTATCTTAAAGGATATAAGATTTATATTATTTTAGGTTTATTCTTTCAAAGTTTTCAACCTCATATGAGATATCATTTTCTTCTAACTGACTTATAAATGAAACTAATATTTGCATCGACATAGGGCTTGATGATATTATCTTTTCTTTTTGGTTAATTTCAAAATCAAAATAAGGAAACTCTTTTTGAATATTTTTTTTAATTTTATCAATGGCAAATTGTTTCATTGACTTACCTTTGCATTCACATTCAAAGCTATTATTCATCACTTTGCATAGTTCTACTTGTGATATTGGTTTTATAATTAAACTTTTTGAATGTTCCTTTCCACATGAGTTACAGTTTTTTTCTAAAGTGCAGTTATAATCATCTCCCATCATAAATAGTTTTTGATTTGGATAAATATCTAAAATCTCTTTTGTAATTTTTTTCCCTTCATCATTATCCATATCAATAAAAACTTTTTCATAAGAATGGTTTTTATAAAAATTCATAGTATCAAAATAAGTGGATGCTTTATCAACAATAATGTCGATTGGAAAGATTTTTATCATTGAAATTAAATTTTGAGTATCTTTTTCATTGGTGTTAAAAATTAATATTCTCATAATTAATCCTTTAATTATGAGAATATTTTACAAGAAAATAGTATCACAATAGTATTATTTTCTTTTTTTTTGAAGTTTTTTAGGCTTTTCCTTCAAAATTATTTAAATTTACATTTTCAACTATATCGTTTGCAATAGAGTTTGTTTCTTTTGCAATAGAGTTTGTTTTTTCGGCAATTGAAGCATTCTCTTGTGTAAATTTATCCAATTTATTAATAGCATCACTTATTTGTGACATTCCTACATCTTGCTCTTTTGCAGCAAAGGTAACATCATCAATTAAAAGGTTTGTTCCCGTGATATTTGTTTCTAACTCCTCAAAACCTTTTATCATAGTACTACTTATCTCTTTTCCTTCATTTGCTTTAATTGTTGCACTTTCAACTAAATCTTTAATCTCTTTTGCTGCTTCTGCACTTCTTGCTGCAAGATTTCTTACTTCTTGTGCTACAACTGCAAAACCTTTTCCAGCTTCCCCTGCTGTTGCTGCTTCAACTGCTGCATTTAAAGATAAAATATTTGTTTGGAAGGCAATTTGATCAATTACAGTAATTGCTTCATTTATATTTATAACAGTGTTATTTATATCTTCCATAGAATTTACAGTTTTACTTGCTAAATCTTTTCCTGTGATTGCTGACTGTTTAGTTTTTGAAGAGATAGTTGACATCTCTTGGGCTTTTTGGCTTGTTTGTCTAATATTTCCAGTAATCTCTTCAATAGCTGCAGCTGTTTCTTCTAAAGATGCCGCTTGTGAAGTTGCATTTGAAGATAATGTTTGAACATTTATTGTTAATTCATTAGAATTTTTTTGTAATGTTAAACCATCTTCTTGATTGTCTTGTAAAATTTTTGTAATCATTCTATTCATATTTATTATGTTTTCACCAACTGTACCACTATCTTTGTGAAGTTTAGCTGTAAAGTCTCTGTTTGCATAACTTTGAAGAGTTTGGCTTAACACATTAATATTTTTACCAATTAATGATTGAAGATTATCAAGCATATGGTTTAATAAACTTTTTAATTCTTCAAGAGATTCGTTATTTGTTGAAGAAGTAATTTTCTTATCTAAATAACCTTCACCTACATGATTTACAACAGCTTTTACATCTTCTATTAATTTGTTGTCTTGTTCTATAATAGTTTTTGATTTAATGATATTTTCATTAATTAATGTGGTCATTTTACCAATTTCATCATTTGCTGAAATATCCATTTCATGGATATCAACTTTTTCTTTATTTATGTATTTAAAAAATTCTAATAAACCATTTTGAAATTTATTTAATGGATTAATCACAATTCTATTAAGAAGAAGAATAATTACTAATGCTGTAATAACTATTATAAAAGCAATTATAAGTAATGAGTTTAATATTTTTGAATTGATACTTTCTCTAATATTATCTCTCATAGCTGCTACATTATTTTCAATCTCAATAACATATGCACCTGTTCCAATAATCATATCCCAAGGTTTAAAATTTTGAACATAAGAGTATTTTTCATAGGTACCTTCTTTCCCTGGAATAGTCCAAAAATACTTTACTATTCCTCCCTCATTTTTTGCATTTGCAGTTTTAACAATCTCTCTATAAAGATATGTACCTTTTTTATCTTGTAAATCAACCATATTTTTACCAACTAGTGAAGCATTTGCTCCATGGGCTAATACTACATGGTTTGAATCATTAACCCAAAAGTATCCAGTTTTTCCAAATTTCATTTCCGCAACAGCTTTTAAAGCTTCTGCTTTCATTTGTTCTGATACATCATCAATATATGCACCAGTTCCTAAAATCCAATTATATGGTTTAAAAACTCTTACAATAGAAGCTTTGAAGACAGTTTTTTTACTACTTGGATTATAAAAAGAGTATTCAATAAAACCTACATCTTTTTTTGTTTTATTTAATTCTTCAACACCTAATTCAACAAATGGAACCTTTGGTGTATTTTTAAAAAATTTTCCAGTTAGTTCTTCTTTTATCGGGTGCATAATCATTTTGTAATTAAAATCATTAATCCAAAAATATCCAGATTTTCCATATCTAGTTGATTTTACAATCTCTTTAATTCTTTCTTTAAGTTCAGAATCTGAGATAACTCCATTATATTTTTTATATTCAGCTTCAATAATAGAAAATAAAAAATCTGATTTTTCTTTTATTTCTTTTTGTACTGCATCTTTGATTTTCCCTTTTTCGGTTTTCGAATAGTAAGAATCAACGATTTTATAAGCTAATGAGACATAATTTTTAAGCTCTTCTTGTTTTGTTTCGTATGCACTTTTTTCAGAACTTTTTATTATTTGTTCTGCTTCTGTTTTTAGTGAATAAATTGATTGAATCTGATTTATTAAAGCAACAATTATTATTGCACCAATAACACTAATCAACAATTTAATTTTAATTGACAAATTTTTAAACATCCCTTCTCCTTCATAAAAAAGTCTCATTACTTAAAATTATACTAATACATAGTATTCAAATAGTATTATTTTCAGTAAAAAACTTATAATATTCTAATTATAGCATTTTAATAATTAATAAATATACCACAAGTAGGGGTGTTTACTAAGAGATTACTTTTCTAAAAATATTATTTTTTGTTATAAAATATAATTTATAATTATAAAATATATTAAATATCAAAAGGCAATTTTTATAGGTAAATATAACTTTAGATTAAAATCTTCAAAACCAGTTGTAAAATGGTTTTTTTCATAAATTGTGTAGCAAGGAATAGAACTTGTTTCATATCCAGAGTTTGGTAACCAATAATGGTATACATATCTTATGAAATTTAAAACATCACCATATACGCCTTTTAATTCAAAAACTGCATTTAAAGATTCGGGGATTTCTAGAATATTTAAGTTTTTATAGTCTTTATCTATACTAATTGCTGCAACATAAGAACAATCCTCTAAAGGTGTAATTGTTGGATTATCATGGTGTAAAGCTATTTGTTTAAAATTTGTAATATTGTTTTCATATGCTATTGCATAGAGTTTTTCCCATGTATTTTTTATCTTTTTATCATAACCTTTATGTCTTATATATGTACATTTAATTGCCTTACAGACTTTAATTTGGGGTTCAATATTTGAAAAATCCTTAGATGTGGGAAATTTTTCAAGAAGTTGTTTTGAATAGCTTTTAAAAGCACCTTTTCTCCAAGCTGTTGGAGTGTGTTTAAATCTTTGTTTAAAAGCTTTTATAAATGAAGAATGGGACATATATCCACATAAACTAGCAATTTCACTTATTGTGGAGTGGTTATTTGTAAGTAAAAGATTTGCAGCCTTTTGAAGTCTAATTGAAGTGATTATTTCAAATAAGGTAAAGGAAGTTTCCTCTTTTATAATTCTATGGTAATGGTATTTACTAACTTTATTTAGTTTTGCTAATTCATCAAGAGTAATCTGATGCTCTAAATTTTTATATATATAGTAATAGGTGTCATTTACAATTTTATGTCTTAGATGAATAGTTTCTTTTTTCATAATAGGATTATATCAAAAAAAGCAATATAGAACAATTATTTTGAAATTTAGGATAAAGAATAAATTTTTTTTTTCAAATATAATTTAAAAAAATTAGGAGTGAATATGGCAAGAAAAATTCAAAGATCATATATACGAGAGATATTAGATGCAATAAATGAAGAAACTATTTCCTTTGCAGGTGGTTTACCAAATGAAAAACTATTTCCAATGGAGCAATTAAAACAAGCATCAAATAAAGTTTTAAAAAACTCTTTATCAATGCAATATTCAAAATCTCAAGGATTAGATGGTTTAAGGGAACATATTGCAAAAATATACAATGAAAAGTTTAATTTTCCAACAACAAAAGATGAGATTTTAATTACAACAGGTAGTCAACAAGCCTTTGATATTATTGCTAAAACTTTTATAGAAGATGAAATTTTTGTTCAAACTCCAACATATATTGGTGCATTAAGTGCCTTTAAGGTTCTTGATTTAAAAGTTAAAGGTTTCAATAATCATAGTTGTTTAAATAGAGAGTTGAAAAAAAGTTCGGCTGTTTATATTATGAGTGATTTTCAGAACCCAACTTCTGAATCAATTGATGAAGTAAATAGAGAAATAATTGCCCATGTTTTAGAAAAAAATGGTCCAATTTTGATTGAAGATGGAGCTTATTCATTATTAGATTTCGAAGGTGAGATTAAAAAACCAATTAGTGCAATGTATGAAAACAGTTTTCACTTAGGTTCTTTTTCTAAAATTGTAGCTCCTGGACTTAGAGTTGGTTGGATAAGAGCAAAAAAAGAGTTGATTTCACAGATTTTATCTTCTAAGGAAGCTTTAGATTTACATACGCCAACTTTTAATCAAATGATTTTAAATGAGTATTTAAATCAATTTAATGTTTTTGAACATATAAAAATAGTTAGAGATGACTATAAATCAAAAATGGAATTTATGGCTAAATGTTTTAATAAATATATTCCAAGTTTTCAATTTGAAGTTCCAAAGGGTGGAATGTTTATTTATGGAAAATTTGAACAAGATACATTTGAACTTGCAAAAAAAGCTATTGAAAACAATATAGCTTTTGTTCCTGCAAAGGTATTTTTCCATGATAATCAAGATTCTTGTGAAGCAAGGTTTAATTTTACAAATTCAACTTTTGAACAAATAGAAAGAGGAGTTAAAAAAATTGCAGAACTTTTAGAGGAGTATAAAATAAAAGAGGCTGGCTAATTAGCCTCTTTTTAATATAATTTCCCCTAGATTTCTTGAAATCTTATTTGCTACAACTTCACATTTTACTTTAAATAAAAAGAAGATTTTTTTATCTTTGTAAGATTCTAAACACTCAAAGTTACCCATACCTTTTGAAAGTATTAAAGGTGTTTTGTTAAAAAGTTCTAAAAAATCTATACTTGCTTGAGACTTTTCTAGTCCTGGTGTATCAACCCCAGAACTAATCACTTCACAATACTTATCGATGCCAACTTGTAAAGCCTCTTTTGTGGTAATATCATTAATAATTGCTTTTCCTCTGGTTGCATAATAGATTTTAAGTTTTGGGAAAAGCTCTTTTAATGTTTTTACTAAAATTTTATCAAAAACATTTTCCCCTGCATTATCTGCTAAGATAATAAGTTGATTTGTTTTTTGAATCTCCTCTTTAAAAATTTTATAATCATTTATTGCAAAATTTGTTTCATAAATTGAGTTTATCTCTTCATCTAAGCAAAACTCTTGTGTAGTTGCAAAATCGATTACATTACCAGCAACGGCTGCTTTTATACTTGCAAATAATTTATCTTCACTATTTTTTATCTTTTCTTCTAAATATGGAATATAAGTTGTTGCTTTTTTTATAGATTCTTGTTTTAAGTTTTCCAAAGGATCTTTTAATTTTGCTTTTTGAGCTAAAAGTTCATAAACCTCTTTTGCTACATAAGGTGGAGTTCTATTAAAATCAAATTTTTTGGCTCTTGTCTTTACCTCTTTCATTATCTCATTTGATAGGTTTTCTTCTAAGTTTAAAAGCTTTGTTGCTTTGTCTATTTGACCTGTTATACATCTTACACATTCATCAGTTATATTCATTATAAGTTACCCGTTTTTTATTTGAAAGTTACATATTTTATACAATTTTTCAGTATAAATACATCAAGTTTTCCGTATAATTATACCTTAATTTTAAATCTTAAGGATAATTTATGTTTAAGCTTAAAGAACATAACACAAACGTCTTTACTGAGCTAAGTGCGGGATTTACAACATTTCTTACAATGATGTATATTGTTCCCGTTAATGGATTTATCTTAGCTGATGCTGGACTTCCAATGGAAGCAGTAGTAACGGCAACGGCATTAATTACAATTCTTGCTACACTTTTTAGTGGATTGTGGTCAAATACACCAATTGCAATGTCAGTTGGTATGGGTCTTAATGCCTACTTTTCATATGGATTAGTTTTAGGGATGAAAATACCTTGGGAAACTGCTTTAGGTATTGTTTTTCTTTCTGGTATTTTATTCGTAATCCTTTCATTTACAAACTTTAGGGTTTGGATTATGACTTCAATTCCTATGAATTTAAGACGTGCAATTAGTGCGGGTATTGGTTCGTTTATTGCCTTTATTGGATTAAAACAAATGGGTATGATTGTTGATAACCCAGCAACTTTAGTTTCTTTAGGTGATTTTTCAAAATTAGAAGTTCAAATTGGAGTAATTGGATTAATTCTTGCTTTTACTTTTTATTCATATAGAATCAAAGGTGCTTTTATTTTATCTATTGTTATTACTTCAATTATAGCTT
This sequence comes from Arcobacter arenosus, assembly GCF_005771535.1. NCBI lineage: Bacteria > Pseudomonadati > Campylobacterota > Epsilonproteobacteria > Campylobacterales > Arcobacteraceae > Arcobacter > Arcobacter arenosus. The sequence continues at coordinate 211,267 of NZ_VANU01000004.1, read as the reverse complement.
GGACATTTGGTGTTGGAAGCTTCCCTGAAAGTTATCTAAGTGCACCAGCTTCTATTGAGCCAATTTTATTTAAACTTGATATTACAAGTGCCTTATCATTATCTTTATTACCTGTTATTATAACATTCTTAATTACTGATATGTTCGATACTTTAGGTACATTAACAGGTGTAGGAACAAGGGCAAATCTTTTCCAAGAAAACAATAAAGATGATAAATCTTTACAAAAAACATTAGAAGCAGATGCAATGGCAACAACAGCAGGTTCTTTACTTGGTGTTTCAACAACAACAGCATTTATTGAAAGTGCAAGTGGTGTAGAAGAGGGTGGTAGAACTGGTTTAACTGCAGTATTTACAGCATTATTCTTTGTTGGTACTTTATTTATGTTACCACTTTTCAAAGCAGTTCCTGGAAATGCAATTTACCCTGTTTTAGTAGTTGTTGGTGTATTGATGTTTACAGAACTTGGTAAAATCAACTTTGAAGATTCAGATCTAGCAACAAGTGCAGGGGCATTTTTAATTGTAATTTTAATGCCTTTAACTTTTTCTATTACAAATGGTATTGCCGCTGGATTCTTAGTTTATACAATAATTAAAATTGCAAAAAATCAATATAAAGATTTAAATGTTGGAATTCTAGCTATTACATTTATTAGTTTTCTTGCATTTATATTGTAAAATAAATAAAAAATAAAAAGGACTAAATTGGCTGAAAAGTATTACTATAGCTATGAAGAGTGTGTAAAAGATACAAAACTTCTTGTAAAAAAATGTGAAGAGTTTGAACCTGATATTTTATTAGCAATTGCTAGAGGTGGACTAACATTAGGACATTTAATGTCAGAAGCAATGGAGATGAGAAATCTTTATACACTTAATTCAATTCACTATGAAGGTGAAATAAAACTAGATACTTTCAATATTTTTAATATTCCAGATGTTTCTCATGCAAAAAGAGTTTTATTAATAGATGATATAGTTGACTCAGGTGAAACTATGGAAGAGATTCTTAGAATATTAAGGGAAAAATTCCCAAAGGTTGAATTTAAACTTGCAACAATCTTCTATAAAAAAACTGCTGTTTTACAACCTGATTACGCAGTAAAAGAAGCTAATTCTTGGATTGAATTTTTCTGGGAAATAGACGTAAAATAAAAAAGATTGGATTAAATTCCAATCTTTTTCTATAAATTATATATAAAATATATATTCAATTGTAAAATTAGAAAAAAATCAAGATATTTGTTGTATAATATTTGAAATTTTGAGAATGGAAAATATAAATGACTTTTATCGATTTTAAGAAACTACTACTTGATGCAGAACTTACAATACCCAAATTTACAGCTTTAATTAAAGTTAGTGAAAAAAATATTCAATCATATAAAAAGAAAAAAGAGGTTCCAAATGCAATTGCAGCTTGTGCTGCATGTTTTGCTAAAATGAATCAAGAGGGAATTGATTATAAAGAATTAATCAATGATTTAGAACTTACAAAAAAAGAAAAAAAAGGTGCAGGTTTTTCTGCAAAAAAAGATAAAGACTAATTTAATAGCTTAATTTATAAATAAAGTATTTATTTAAGTAATATTTGATAATCTTCCCAAAAAAATTTAGGGAAAGAACATGATTATTAATAATAACGTAAAACGATTTTTAACTATTGCTTCATTTATGATGGCATTAGCAATAGCTATTGGTGCTTTTGGGGCTCATGGTTTAAAATCAATTGTTGAACCAAAACTTCTAATAACTTACCACACAGGTGTTGAATACCATTTTTATAATACACTTGGACTTTTTGCCGCTTCTTTTGTTATGTTTTTAAAAGAAAACTCTAAAAAAGCTGTAGTAGCCTCTTGGCTAATTTTTATTGGTACAATTATCTTTTCATTTTCATTATATCTTTTAGTGATTTTAAATGCACCTTATTTAGGCGCAATTACTCCAATAGGTGGAACCTTACAAATTATTGGTTGGGTTTTATTAGCTATATCTATTTTAAAGGATTAAACTTAATGACTACAATGGAAAAAATTCAAGAGATTAGAGACTCAAGATGGTTTTCTAATCTTACAACTTTTATCATTTTAGCATATGCCTCTGTATTAGGTTTTAAAACTATTGGTGAGGTTGAAACCAATTATGCATTATTTTTACAATTTGCTGATGTTTTTGTAACAATCTATTTTGTTTTTGAGATAGCTATTAAAATGGTTGCTGAGAAGAAGTTTATTAATTTCTTTAAATCAGGATGGAATGTTTTTGATTTTGTAATAGTTGTAATTACACTTTTACCATTAGAACAATCTGGATTTGCAGCAATTGCAAGGATGTTAAGGGTATTTAGGGTTTTAAGATTGTTTACAGCAAGACCTGAATTAAAAGCAATTATTGATATGCTAATTAAGGCAATCCCTTCAATTATTGATATTGTAATTTTAATGTTTATAATTTTTTATATTTATGCCATTGTTGGTAACTTTTATTTCCATGATTTACCATCTGGGCTTTGGAAAGATTTCTTAGTTTCAATGCTTACGCTATTTAGGGTTTTAACCTTTGAAGATTGGACAGATGTAATGTATGAAGCAATGGAAGTATATCCATGGGCATGGGTTTATTTTGTATCTTTTGTAATTATTGCTGCATTTGTATTTTTTAACTTATTTGTTGCTGTTATTATTGGTGAAATGCAAAAAATACAAGAATCAGATTTCCACGATGAGATGCATGAAGATAGTAAAAAGTTAGATGTTTTACTTTTAGAAATTAAAGGTTTAAGAGAAGAAGTTAAACAGTTAAAAGAGAAAAAAGAATAATGAAAACTTTTTCTATTTTAGGTACAGGATGGTTGGGTTTAGCTTTAGCAAAAAAGTTAAAAAAAGATTATCATGTAAAAGTATCTATTAGAGATTTAAAAAAAGAAAAATTTATGGTAAGTGAGGGATTGTACCCTTACTTACTTGATGAAGAAAACTTAGAAAACCTAGACTCTTTACTTGAATCAGATTATATATTTATAAACTTTCCCCCTAGAAAATCAAAAAACTATATTAGCTTTTTAGATAAAATTTATTCAAATATCAAATCAAAAGATCAAAAAATTATATTTATTAGTTCAACTTCAATATATCCTGATAAAGAGGGAATTTATGATGAAAATTCAATATTAAGTGAGTTGAATTCATCTTTAGTGTATAAAGCAGAAGAATTAGTTAAATCACAAACTGATGTAATATTTAGATGCTCTGGGCTTATGGGATATGATAGAGTTGCTGGAAAATATTTTGCAGGAAAAACTTTAGATTGTGAAGATTCAAAAATCAATTATATTCATAGGGATGATTTAATAGAGGCAGTAAAGTTTGTAATTGAAAAAAATATTAATGGTGTTTTTAATTTATGTTCAAAATTTCATCCAACAAAAAAAGAGATATATTTGCACAATGCAAAAAAGTATAGATTTGATAAACCAATATTTGAAAATAAAAAAGATTATCCTAATAGAATTATAGATGGAAGTAAAATTGAAAGATTGGGATTTAGGTATAAATACCAAAATCCTCTTGATTATCTTTAGTTTGTATTAAATGCTCTATCTCCTGCATCACCAAGACCAGGTCTAATATATTTGTTTTCATCTAATCTTTCATCAATTTGTGCAATATAGATATCTACATCAGGGTGGGCTTCTTGAACCGCTTTTACACCTTCAGGAGCTCCTAAAATATTTAATGAGATGATTTTTTTTGCACCTTTTCCTTTTAAGTAATCTATTCCATCAATTAATGAACCACCTGTTGCAACCATTGGGTCAAGCAAAAGTACAGCTTTATCTTCTAAAGGTGGGATATTTTCATAAAAAAGTTTACTTTGAGCAGTTTCTTCATCTCTTTTCATAGCTAAAAATCCACTTCTTGCATATGGTAAAGTTCTTAAAATACCAGTTAACATTGGTTCTCCAGCTCTTAAAATTGGAACTAAAACTAATTTTTGAACCTCAAGAACTTCAACATCAAGTGGTCCTTGCCAAGTTTGAATATTTGTAGTAATAGTAGGAAATTCACTTAAAGCTTCAGATGCAATAATTCTTGAAATCTCTTCAATTGTAAGTCTAAATTCATTTGAATTAGTTCTTACATCTCTTAATCTGTTTACTAAATGTTTTACAACAACATTTGTACTCTCTTTATACATTATAATTGCCTTTTGTTAGGGGAGTTTATAAACCGTAGCTTGTTTATTTTAATAAATCTTATCTAAAAATTGCTTATAAATTACACATTAATTTACACGTGATTAATATAAACTTAGATAAAATATCTAAATTTAAACTTAAAAGAGGACGTATATGAAACCTACAGATTACAATTTTAGGGTCAAAGACTCTATTCTTGGTCTACAGTTCTTGTTTGTTGCTTTTGGTGCTTTAGTTTTAGTACCAATTTTAACTGGACTTGACCCCAATGTTGCACTTTTTACAGCAGGTATTGGTACTTTAGTTTTTCAACTTGTTAACAAAGAAAATGTTCCCCCAATTTTTTTAGCATCATCATTTGCTTTTATTGCACCTATTTCACATGGTGTTCAAACTTGGGGTATTGCTGCAACCATGTCAGGTTTAGTTGCAGCTGGTCTACTTTATGTAGTTCTTAGTTTTATAATTAGAGCTAAGGGTGATGGGTTTATTCATAAACTTTTACCTGCTATTGTAGTTGGTCCTGTAATTATCTCAATTGGTTTAATCCTTTCTCCTGTTGCTGTTAATATGGCTATGGGAAAAACAGGTGATGGAGCAATTGTATTAGTTCCATTTGAAAAGGCAATTATTGTATCTATGGTGGCATTATTTGCAACAATGTTTATCTCTTTATTAGGGAAAGGTATATTTAGATTAGTTCCAATTTTAGGTGGAATAGTTGCTGGTTATATTGTTGCTTTATTTCTTGGCTTAGTTGATTTTAAAGCTGTTTCTGATGCTGCATGGTTTGCAATGCCAAGTTTTACCACTCCAGAATTTAACTGGCAAGCGATTTTATTTATTCTTCCTATTGCAATTGCACCAGCAATTGAACATATTGGAGATATGTTAGCTATTTCAAATGTTACAAAACAAGACTATCTAAAAAAACCAGGTTTAAAAAACACTCTTTTAGGTGACGGACTTGCTACATCTGTAGCTTCATTATTTGGTGGACCACCAAATACAACTTATTCTGAAGTTACAGGAGCTGTTACTGTTACTAAAGCATTTAATCCTGCAATTATGACATGGGCAGCAATTATGGCAATTGTTTTAGCCTTTGTAGGTAAATTAGGTGGATTATTAGCAACAATACCAGTTCCTGTAATGGGTGGTATCATGTTACTTTTATTTGGTATTATTGCCTCTGTTGGTATCTCAACTTTAACTAGAGCAAATGTAGATTTTAATTGTCCAAGAAACTTAATTATTGTTTCTATGATTTTAGTATTCTCAATTGGAGGAATGACATTTAATTTTGGTGGAGTTCCTTTCTCTGGAATTGGTCTTGGAGCAATTACAGGTATTATCTTAAATCTTGTCTTACCACAACCAAGAAAAGAAGACCATATTCTTTAATATAGGAAGTGTTTAACACTTCCTAATATCTTTTATTTATATATTTTTAGGAAAACCTAATGGAACTTTTAATTATAAAGTCAATCTCAGTTGTGGCTTTAGTTTTAACACTTAGTTTCATAGCAGAAAAATTAAGCCCAAAAATTTCAGGTGTTTTATCTGGACTTCCAGTAGGAAGCTCTATAACCTTACTTTTTTTTGCTATTGAAAATGGTGTTGATTATGTAACCCATGTTGCATTGTATAATATTCATGGGCTTTTTGCAGCCTTGTCATTTTGTATTGGTTATTATATTAGCACCTTTTATAAGGGAAAATTTGAGATATTTTTAAGTCTTTTAGTCTCTTTTATCTCTTATATATTTATTGCATTAGTTATATCTTTTATCCCTCCACATATAGTTTTTACTCCTTTTGTAGTGATTGCTTTGATGTATATAGCTTCAATTTATTTTGCAAAAAAAGAGAATTTCCCAACAGTAAAAAGGGATAAAATTACAATTAGTGATTTGTTATTTAGATCTATTCTAACCATTATTATCTTTTTGATAGTTTCAAATTTACCAAAAGTAGTTCCACCAAATATTGCTGGTATTTTTTCTGCTTTTCCTACTATTTTATTGCCTTTATTATTGATAATACATTTTAGGCATAGTAATTTACAAGCAAGAACTATTATAAAAAATACACCATTTGGTTTAAGTTCTGTGGTTATATACTCTTTGGTTGTTTATATGACATATTCAAAGATAGGTATTTTGTATGGTACTTTATTAGCTTTTTGTGCTTCATTGTTATATATGGTAATTCAAACAAAACTTTTCAAAATTTTAAAATGGATTTAATTATCCTTGTATAATAAATTTTCTATAATAAAAAAAAATTAAGGAGCAGATATGGCAGCAAAAGAACACAGCTTTGATATTTCAGCAAAACTTGATATGCAAGAGATGAAAAATGCAGTAATTCAAGCACAAAAAGAGGTTGATAATAGATATGATTTTAAAGGTTTAAAAGCTGAAATTGATTTTAATCAAGGGGCAAAAACACTAACAATTATCTCTTCAAGTGATAATAAAGTAGATGCAATATATGATATTTTAATTTCTAAAATGAATAAAAGAGGTTTATCTATTAACTCTTTAGATGAAGCAAAAAAAGAGGACAGTTCAGGAGGAAATAGAAAATATTCATATTCAATAATTGATTCAATTAAACAAGATGAAGCAAAAAAGATTCAAGTTGAAATTAAAAATTTAAAATTAAAAGTAAAAGCTGTAAACCAAGGTGATGAGATAAGAGTTACTGGAAAAAATATTGATGATTTACAAACAATAATGAAACATCTTAAATCTTTAGAATTTAAGTCTCCTTTAGTATTTGATAATTTCAAGTAAATTCAATACACACTCCATAAACAAAACTAGAGTATAATCGTAGTATTTTTAATAAGGATAAATTTTGAAAATACTACTATTAGAAGATGATTTTGCATTAAATGATTTATTAAATGAACACCTTACTGACAAAAATTTTGATGTTACTTTATGTACAAATGGACAAGAAGCTTTAGAAAACTTACTTGACGATGTATATGATTTAGCTTTATTAGATATAAATACTCCATTAATGAGTGGATTAGAGGTTTTAAAAACCCTTAGAGAAGATTACAATAACAATACTCCTATAATTATATTAACTGCTTATCAAGATATAAAGCATCTAAAAGAATCTTTTGAAAATGGAGTTGATGATTATATTAAAAAGCCTTTTGATTTAGAAGAATTAGACCAAAGAATAATGAAACTTTGTAAAAATTTTATGATTGAACAAAGTAGTGAATTTAAAATATCTGATGATATAACTTTTTTACCTAATACTTGTGTAATTAAGATAAAAGATAAAACAAAAAAAATTGCTTTAAAAGAAAGGGATATTCTAAAATATTTTTTTAATCATAAAAATAGAGTTATCTCTTCCGATGAGTTATTACAAAATATTTGGGCTTATGATGAGATGCCAACTGATGCAACAATAAGAGTTTATATTAAAAACTTAAGGGAGATTCTTGGGAAAGAAAGAATTCAAACAATAAGAGGAATAGGATACAAATTTGAATAATAATGAAAAAAAAGCTTTATTGAGTTTTCTTACTATTTATGTGGGATCAGCACTTTTATTAATAGGTATTTTATTATCTGTATATTATAAAAATGAAGTTCAATCACTTGAAGCAAGTTGTACGATGGAACTTAAAAATGCATCAATGCAAATCAAAAATGATATTTTAAATGCCCATATGCATCATAAAAATTTTGTACCAAAAAAGTTAGAGAAAAATAATATAAATTATGCAATTTTTGATAAAGATAAATCTCCAATTTATTCATATTTACAAGAGGAAAAACTAGTAGAGTTTAATGAAGATTTTTATGGAAAAGACAAATACCATTTTTATATGGAGAGTTTAAATGAGAAAGATATACCAATAAAATATATTGTTACTCAGACGACTCAAGGGGTTCAAAGTAAAGAAAATTTAAAAATTTATATTATCATTGCATTTTTTCTAAGTGCAGTATTTGTAGGATTTATTGCGTTTTTTCTTGCAAGAATATTACTTAAACCAGTTAGGGAAAAAGTTGTACAACTAGATAATTTTATTAAAGATTCTGCCCATGAATTAAATACTCCAATTTCTGTTCTTATGACATCAGTTAGTATGTTAAAAAAAGGAAAAAATAGTGAAAAGATGTTGAAGTATATTTTAAGTAGTTCTAAACAAATCTCTCAAATATACAATGATATTCATTTCTCAGCTTTTTCAAGTATAGATGAAAGTCATATTGAAAACTTCAATTTAGCAAGTTTAGTTAATGAAAGTGTCGAGTATTTTAATGATATTTCAATAACTAAAAATATAAAGATAAATTCTGATGTTGAACAATGTTTAATCAAAATGGACAAAACAAAGGCTCAAAAAATAGTAAATAATCTAATTTCCAACTCTATTAAATATAGTAATCCAAACTCTATTGTAAATGTAAGTGTAAAAAATTCTGTTTTAAGTGTACAAGATTTTGGAATAGGAATATCAAAAAAAGATCAAGAAGAGATTTTTAAACGATATAAAAGGGGTGTAAACAATGAAGGTGGTTTTGGTATAGGCCTTGATATTGTAAAAAGAATTTGTAAAGATTATAACCTAAAATTAAGTCTAGAATCAAAAATCGATGAAGGTTCTACCTTCAAAATCGATTTTAGTAAACTTAATTGTTAGCCAATAGAGTTTATTTTTAGAGATATACTTAGATAATCATCATCATGAAGAATATCTAATTTTGAACCAATAGATCTATGATTGTGGTTTGATAATTCCCCTTGAATTGTTTGGAAAATATGCCAAAATCTTTCATTAAAAGGGGCATTTATCTCTTTTAATTTATGAATAAATATATCATCAACTATTATTTCTATTAGTTTAGTATAAACAGTTTTATTAAAAGCTCTTTGAATTCGATAGTTTTTCATAATAATAAGATTGTTTTTATAGATTTTCTTTTCATCTTCTGTAAATTCATTTAAGCCATTTATAGACTCAATCTCTTTATCTAAGTAGTTTTTTATAGACTCAATTTCTTCATCAAAATACTCTTTTAATTCAGGTTTTAATTGAAGTATTTTTTCTGTTAATTCATTATCATTTAATCTTTTTCCTTCTATATTTAAAGTATAGATTTTATCTTTTTCATAATCATGATGGATTGCATTATATATTTGAATTGCAGGATGAATATAAACATATTTATCATCTTTACCCCTTTTAAAACTGACTCCATGTGGAGAGATTAACTCTTTAGGACCTGTATATTTAAGTTTCATTATTACATCCTTTTCTTATTTATAGAAGTATATTATTTCATTTAAACTTATTTTATTGAAAAATCAATAAAATAATGGAAAGGTTAATTATGAATAACAAAATTGAAAAATTTAAAACTAGTGATTTAGTTGATACTAAATTTGTTCATCCTGTAAAAATCTCTTATACTCAAAATGGGATTGATAAAAATTGGGAAGCAGTAAAAAGTTTTGATTCCGTTGCTATTTTATTATATCATAGTGAAAAAAATGCATTTATTCTAGTAAAACAGTTTAGGCCACCTGTTTATTTAAATGATAAATCAAAATTGTGCACCTATGAATTATGTGCAGGGATTGTTGATAAAGATAAATCATTACTTGAAATTGCAAAGGAAGAGATTGATGAAGAGTGTGGATATAACGTTCCTTTAGTAAATATTGAAAAAATTACCTCTTTTTATACAAATGTTGGGGTAAGTGGTGGTTGTCAAACACTTTTTTATGCACAAGTTGATGATTCAATGAAAGAGCATAATGGTGGAGGTATAAATGATGAGCAAATAGAATTAATGTATCTACCTATTGATGATTACAAGGAGTTTATGTTTGATGAATCAAAGGCTAAAACCCCAGGTTTAATGTTTTCATTTATGTGGTTTATGGAAAAAAGAGAATCATAAACTTGATTGCTCATATCTTTTATCTAGATAAAGATATCCCAAAGTTTATTCTACTAATCTCTTTATCATAATCTATTAAACTATCACCATATCCATTTGAAAGTTGGATATAACCAAAAGTGTTTTTAGAACCAAAAAATGGGAAAGTCCAATCAAGTTGGGTAAACCCTTTGTTATCATCATCAAATTTCATATTATTTCTAAGAAGTAATTTAAAAGTGTGTCTTTTATATGGATAAACCAAGGTTAAGTCTCCATAACCTAAGTAATCTTGAATATCTGGATTATCATCATCTATCTCTTTTTCAGGAATTCTATACCAAACCTTTGGAATAGCAAATAAATTTCCAAGTTGAAAGTAGCTTTCTAAATATAATCTATTCCAAGATCTTGATTTAGGTTCATCTTGTCCATTAGATTCATGTAAAAATCCAAATTTAAACCCCTTTAATGCTGTTTTATCTGAACTAATATAAGGGATATTTACAAATATTTCAGGTCTATAGTTTGTTTCTCTAAAAGGAGCTGATTCATTATATAATTGCCACCATGAAGTGTGGGTATATCCAAAGTAAACAGTTTCATTAAAACCAAAAAAGTTACTGATGATTGGTTTTTTTACACTTAATTGGAATTTCGTTTCCATTTGGTTTCTTCCATCACTTCTTTTTCTTGTGTCATATGAAATTGGGAATAAGTAGTTTTCATGGTATGGATAAAGATTGAAATTTGAAGCAAGAATTTGTTCTATTGTTTCAACTGTTTCCTCATTTTCAATTGGGTTTAGATTTTCAGTTATAACATCATTTGTAACTTTAATCTCTTCATCTATGTAAGTTCTATTTATATTTCTTTCTTTGTTAGCAATCTCTTTATATGCAAGCATAGCTTCTTTAAAATCACCATTTTGTTCGTACTCTTTGGCTTTTTTATATAATAGATCAAGAGTTTGTGCACTTAATAATGTTGTAAAAAATATTGTTAATATTATAATCATTAATTTCATTATGAATCCTTTTGCTTTTGAAATAGTATCTAAAAAAGCAAAATAAAACTATAAACTAGGTATAATCGCGAAAAATTATTTAAAAGGTTAATATATGCTAGTAGCTCCTTCAATCCTTTCAGCAGATTTTGGAAACTTAGCTGAAGAGATAAAAGCTATCTGTGATGGTGGATGTGATTTAATTCATGTTGATGTAATGGATGGACATTTTGTTCCAAATATGACAATTGGTCCTGTTGTGGTTAATCCTGTTGCAAAGGCTGCAACAAAACCTCTTGATGTTCATTTAATGGTTGAAAATAATACTTTTTTTGTTGAGCTTTTCGCTCCTTTAAAACCAGAATATATTACATTTCATATTGAAAGTGAAAAGCACCCACATAGACTTATTCAAAAAATTAGAAGTTTAGGAATTAAACCAGGAATTGTTTTAAATCCACATACTACTCCTGAAACAATAGAATATCTACTTGAAGATTTGGATATGGTTTTACTTATGTCTGTAAACCCAGGTTTTGGTGGACAAAAATTTATCTCATCAGTTGTTGAAAAAGCTAAAAAACTAAAAGAGTTAATTAATAAAAGAAATCCAAATTGTTTAATTGAAGTTGATGGTGGAGTAAATGACAAGAATATCCAAGAACTAAAAGATGCAGGTGTTGATGTAGTTGTTGCTGGGTCTTATGTATTTGGAAATGAAGATTATTCAAAAGCAATTAAATCTTTACAAATCTAAAAGTTTAATCTAATATGAAAATTAAAATTTGTGGAATTACTAATTTAGAAGATGCCTTAAATGCAATTGAAGCAGGGGTTGATGCTTTAGGTTTTGTTTTTTACGAAAAAAGCCCAAGGTATATAGATCCATTTAAAGCTAGAGAGATTGTGGAACAATTACCACCTTTTGTTCAAACAGTTGCACTTTTTGTAAATGAAAATAGTAGTTTTATAAACCAAGTTTGTACAAATGCAAAAATGCAATTAGCTCAAATCATTGATGATGACAACTATACAGATTTTAATATTTTGAATTTTAAATATATTAAGGTTGTTAGAGCAAAAGAAAAAAAAGACCTTATTGAAAATCAAGGAAACTATGTTTTAGTAGATGCCTTTGTTGAAAGCTTTGGTGGGGAAGGGAAAAGAGTTGCCCTAGAATGGTTTGATAATATAGATTGTTCAAAGATGATTTTAGCTGGTGGGCTTAATGAATCAAATCTAAAAGATTTAAAGGGATATAATTTCTTTGGTGTAGATGTAAGTTCTGGTGTTGAAGTTTCTAAGGGTAAGAAGGACAAAACTAAAATGATTAATTTTGTAAAAGCTGTAAAAGAAATATAAAAATATGTTTTTTCAGAAGTTAGTAGAAAAACTTAAAAAAAATCCTATTGATTATGAAGAGTTTCTAGATTTATTATCAAAAAATAAAGAGAGATTTTTTGATAATCCCCAATTGGAGTTTGAACTTTTGTTATCAAATGGGATGCCTTTAGATATTATTGATGATAAGGTTATTTTACTAACAACTAAAACTTTAATAGAAAATCAAACTTTTTGTATTGTTGATATTGAAACAAATGGTGGAAATGTTAAAAAAGGGCATCAAATCATAGAAATTGGTGCAGTTAAATACAAAAATGGTGAAATAATAGATAAATATGAAACTTTAGTTTACGAAAAGTTTATCCCTGAATATATTCAAGAAGTTACAAAAATCACGCCTTTAATGCTTGAAAATGCTCCAACTATTAAAAAAGTATTAGAGGAATTCAAACTTTTTTTAAGTGATGATGTATTTGTTGCCCATGATATTAAATTTGATTATAATTTTATTTCTGCATCTTTACAAAAATATGACTTAGGAAAATTACAAAATAGAAAATTGTGTACCATCGATTTAGCAAGAAGAACAATAAAAGCAAATAGATATGGTTTGAAATATTTAAAAGAGGATTTAAATATTGATATAGATAATCATCATAGAGCTTATAGTGATGCATTAAGTACTACATATATTTTGGAAGAATCCTTTAAATATTTAGATGATAGTGTAAAGACTGTTGAAGATTTGATTGATTTTTCAAAAAATGCTAAACCTGTTATGCCAAGAATGGAAGTTAACAATGGTAAAAAAAGAGATGAAAAAAAAGAGGAGAATAAATAATGTTTTCTCAAGAAAAATATTTAAAAGCTTTAAAATATGCTGTTAAAGCTCACGGAGAGCAAAAAACTCCAAATGGTGAGCCATATATAACCCATTTATCTTCAGTTGCTATGGAAGTGATACATGCATGCCAAGAGGGCAAAGTTGAAGATAAAAAGGCTGATTTAGCAATTACAGTTGCTTTATTACATGATACTATTGAAGATACTGATGTAACTTATGATGATTTATACTCAAACTTTGGTGCAGAAGTTGCTGAGGGAGTTGATGCTTTAACAAAAGATAAAACGCTTCCAACAAAAAAAGAACAAATGGAAGATAGTATTAATAAACTATTAACTCAAGGTTATGAGATTCAAATGGTTAAATTAGCAGATAGAATTACAAATATGCAAAAACCACCAGAACATTGGGATGGAGAAAAAATATTTAATTATCATAAAGAGGCTAAATTTATTTTATCTTGTTTAAAAAATTCTAATTTACATCTTTCAAAAAGATTAGAAGAAAAGATTAATAACTATATCGTTTATATCAAATAATTAGCTCAAAAGAGCTAATTATTTATGCTATTGCTTCTTTAGCGTATTTTAATCCTAAATCAAAAGCTTTGTTGTTTAACTCATGAACTTTAGGAGGAACTTTAGAAAGCATTGTTTCTCTTAGTGTTTCATTATCTACAATATTTCCTGTCATCAAATTTGCAATTGATAAGGCAAGAACTGATTGAGTAATAACATTTCCAACTTCTTCTTTAGCAATTGTGATAATAGGAATCTCATAAATATTCCATTTTTTTCTATCTTCTTCAGTTGGAGTAACTAAATTTGGTTCAACAACTATAGTTCCACCTGGTTTAACACCATTTTTAAATTGGTCATATGAAACTTGTGCAACTGATAACATAAAATCAATTTCACCATCATTTGCATATGGGTATAAAATTGGGTCATCTTCTAATGTTATGTCAACTACTGTTGGGCCACCTCTAACTTGTGAGGTATAAGTTGCAGTTTTTAATCCATAACCACCCGATTTAATTTTTGCTGCTGCAAAAATTGCACCTGCAAGAAGAACTCCTTGTCCTCCAACTCCTGTAAATCTCATTAATGTTCTAGCCATGATTTACTCCTATAATTGAACCATTGTTTTGTTTTGATGCGCTTCTTGAACTTTTTTATATGAATCTGTATATTCAGCTTTAGAACTATCTTGTTTTAATATTCCTGTTGGAAATAGTCCCTCTTTTTGTTCATCTTCAAGTTTGTCAAATTTTGTTTTTGCCATAGTGATTGAATCAATCCATTCTAAATTTGCCATTGCAGAGTTCATTTTATTTTTTCTACCTAAGTTAACGTGGCAGTTTGAAAATACATCAAAAAATGAATAACCATTGTGTTCTAAACCTTTTATAAAAACCTTTTCAAGTTTTTTAGGGTCTAACATTGTTTCCCTTGCAACAAATGTTGCCCCTGCACCAATTGCTAAATCACAAGCATTAAATGTTGGATCTATATTTCCTCTTTTGGCAGTTACTGTCCACATCCCTTGAGGAGTTGTTGGACTTGTTTGAGAGTTTGTAAGACCATATATAAAATTATTAATCACAATGTGATTAATATCTATATTTCTTCTACAACCATGAATTGTGTGATTCCCACCAATTGCTAATCCATCACCATCACCTGTAACACAAATTACATGCTTATCTGGATTTGCTAATTTAATACCAGTAGCATAGGCAATTGTTCTACCATGAGTTGTATGTACAGTGTTACAATTTATATAAGATGAAAATCTTCCAGAACAACCAATTCCAGATACAACACAAACATCATCCATGTTCCATCCTAGTTTATCAATTGCTCTAATTAGTGCTTTTAATATAACACCATCACCACAACCCCAACACCATAATGTTGGCATTTTGTTTGTTCTTAAATATTCGTCATAATTAAAAGCCATCTTACATCCCTTTTATTTTTTCTATAATTTCAAGTGGAGCTATTGGCCTACCATTTGCTTTAAAAAGTTTATGGAAATCTTTTCTTCCACTTGCTCTTTCAATCTCTTGAATATATTGACCCATATTAAGTTCAGTAACTAATACCTTATCATACTTTTTACAAAGTTCTTCAATTTTTGCCTCAGGACTTGGCCAAAGAGTAATTGGTCTAAACATCCCAACCTTAATACCTTCTTCTCTAAGTCTATTAATAGCTTCTCTAACTGAAAGAGAAACTGAACCATAAGCTATAATCATAATATCTGCATCATCAAGTTTATACTCTTCATATGAGTCAATCTCATCTACATGAGCTTCAACTTTATTAAATAATCGCTCGATTAAATCTTCACATTTTTTTGCATCTTCTGTTGGGTGTCCATTTGCATCATGGTGTAAACCAGTAAAATGATATCTATACCCTTGAAACATAGGATTTAAAATTGCAGGTTCATCTTGTGGAACTTCATATGGTTTATATTCTTTTGGATCACCTTCAAAAACTCTTCTTGGTTTTATTCCTGCTTTTACTTCTTCTAAATCAGGAAGTACAGCTTTACCTGACATATGACCAATAGTTTCATCTAAAAGTACAAATACAGGTTGCATAAATCTATCTGCTAGATTGAAGGCTCTTACAGTTTCAGTATAACACTCTTCTAAGTTTCCAGCACAAAGTGTAATTGATTTATAGTCTCCATGTGTTGGTGCCTTTGCTTGAAGAACATCACCTTGTTGAACCCTTGTAGGAAGTCCTGTTGATGGTCCACCTCTCATTACATTTATAATTACTAATGGAACTTCTGCAATATATCCAAGACCAATATTCTCAGCCTTTAAAGAGATTCCTGGACCACTAGTTGCTGTTAATGATCTTTTCCCTGACATAGCAGCACCCAAAGCAGCACATACTCCTGCAATCTCATCTTCCATTTGGATTGCTGCACAACCTTGTTTTGGTAAAAGATCTGAAATTGTATGCATAACTTCAGATGATGGTGTGATTGGATATCCTGCAAAAAATTCGCATCCTGCATCAACTGCTGCAATTGCAGCTAAGTCATTACCTGTTGAAATTAATTCCCTTGCCATTTATGCCCCTTCACTTAAAACTCTATAGTTATTCTTTTTGATTGCTTCACCTCTTAATTTTGCATCTTCTGTTAGTTTTGCAAATTTAAACTCTTTTTTATCTGCAACATAAATTGCAAAATCAGGACATGATAATTCACAGTCCATACAACCAATACATGAGTCTTTTGCAATGATTGAAACCATTGCACCAAGTGTAGAAGTAGGCTCTTGCTTCATAGCTAATACACCTGCAGGACATACTGAAACACAAACATCACACGCTTTACATCTTGTTTCATCTACCCATACTGGAGTATTAAGTGGAGCTTCTTTAATTGCCATTGTTTTCCCCTTGTAAATTTTTGTTTGAAATTAACACTTTAATCTCAAATACAATTTAATTATACTAACTAAAACTAATAAATAAAGTTAATTTAATCTTATGAAAATAAATTATTCAAAAGATGTTTGTTTCATAATGAAACATGAACTTAAGTAAATTTATTTGAAAAATTAATTAGGAAGTTTACAAAATCAACGTGAAGTAATCGTGACTAATAGAAATTTTTATTAATATTAAATTGGATATAATCTTATAATTTTTTTGGAGGTAGGTTTTTGGTATTATATCAACCAAGTAATGGTTATTGCTATAATAGTGACACACATTTTTTATATAATTTTATAACACAAAATCTTGCTAAATTTAAAAACATAAATGGAGAGCTTTTAGATATTGGAAGCGGAAGTGGAATTTTAGGTTTATTAGTTGCAAGGGAGTATGAAAAATTAAATCTTAATCAATGTGAAATACAAAAAAGTTTTCAAGAGTTTTCATTAAAAAATTCACAATGTAATAAGATTGATACAACTATGTTTAAGGGTTCATTTTTAAAAATGGATTTTGAAAAACAGTTTGATATGTGTGTATCTAATCCACCTTTTTATCATGGAAATGTAATCAAAAGTGAAAATGAAAATATCAAAGTAGCTAGATATAATGATAAGTTTCCTTTAAAAGAGTTTGTTAGAAAAACTTCAAAGATATTAAAATCAAATGGAAAGTTTTTCTTTTGTTACGATGCAAAACAGTTAAATGAAATAATTGAAATCCTAAATGAAGTAAAGTTAAATATAGAATCATTACAATTTGTCCATCCAAAACAAGGCAAAGATGCTACTTTAGTTTTAGTGTATGCAAGAAAAAATTCTAAGTCATTACTTAAAGTTTTAAGTCCTTTGATTGTATTTGAAAATGATGACTTTACAGATGAAGTAAAAGAGATTTATAAAAAATCATCAACACATAGTATAAAAGTAGAGATATGAATATAATAAAAAAAGAAGGATTTGATTTTGGTTTTGACCCACAAGGTTGTGATACTTGTGAAGGTAATTGTTGTATAGGTGAAAGTGGAAATATTTGGATTAATAAACAAGAGATAGAAAACTTAAGTAATCATTTAGATATTTCATTAGAAGAATTAAGATTTAGGTTTTTAGAAAAAAGAGGGTATAAGTACAGTATAAAAGAGATAAAACTCTCAAGTGATAATTATGCATGTATTTTTTTCAATTTAGAGAAAAAACAATGTTCTATTTATGAAGCAAGGCCGATTCAATGTCGAACTTTCCCCTTTTGGGATTATTTTAAAAATCATAAAGAAGAGGTAATAAAAGAGTGTCCAGCTATAAAAGTATTTTAGTAGTATTATTTTTCTTTTTGTTTATTACTGGATGTGAAAAAGTTAATCCTCCACAGCCATATTCTGAAAACTTAATGAAAAAAAAGTTTAAATACAAAGCCTTTGAACATGAAGACAAATATATTATGTTTGCTTTAGAATTTGATAGACAAGGGCAAAAAGAAGAAGCAAGGGAGCTATATAAAAGGCTATATGAAAATACTTCAAATGATGAATATCTATTAGAATATATCAAAATCTCATTTGCTTTAAAAAGCTATGATGATATTTTATCAATAGTAGATTCAAATATTAAAAATATAGAAGATAAAAAGCTTGAAATAAAAAAGATTTATATTTTATCTTTAATGCAAATGGCTAATTTAGATAAAGCATTAGTTGAAACAAGAGAACTTTTAAAACTTGAAGAGATTGATAGAAATTATGAATTGTTAGGAAATATATATATTCAAAAAGAGCAATATACTGAAGCGACAAAGCTTTTTGAACAACTTTATAAAAAAGATTTAAACCCAAGATATCTTCTTTCTTTAGTAAATGTAATGTATATATATTTAGATGAAAAAAAAGAAGCAATAAATCTTTTAGAAGCTCATACCCAAATGCATGGATGTCAAGAAGAAGTTTGCTCTAGATTATTAACTTTTTATCAAGAAGAAAAAAATATTGACGGGATAATAAGAGTTCTAAAAAATACATATAACAAAGCAAAAAATCTAGAAAATAATCTATCTTTAGATAGGGTTTATAAGCTATTGATGTATTATTTAGAGAAAAAAGATATCAATGAAGCAATAAAATTTCTAGAAGAAAGTACTGCGGATAATGAAAAATTATTGAATCTATATAGAAGTTCTAATAATTATAAAAAAGCTTATGATTTAGCTAATAAATTATATAAAGAAAGCTCAAACATAGATTATTTAGCTCAAATTGCGATGATTGAGTTTGAGATGACAGAAAACAAAAAAGATGTTTTAGCTAGTGTTATTAAAAAATTTGAAGATGTATTGGTTGTTTTAGATAATCATGTATATCAAAACTATTTAGGATATATTCTAATAGATTTTGATATTGATGTTAAAAAAGGTTTATCTTTAGTAAAAAAAGCATTGGAAAAAGCACCTCATAATTTAGCATATATTGATTCTCTAGCTTGGGGTCAATATAAATTAAAAGATTGTAAAAAAGCCTATGAAAATATGAAAAAAGTTGTAGATAGTGCTGGATTAGATGACAAAGAAATAAAATTACATTGGGAAAAAATTAAGGAGTGTAGTAAGTGATTTTAGATGAAATTAATAAAAAAACGTTAGAGGATGTTGAAAAAAGAAAAAAGGATATGCCTTTAGATTTACTAGGTAGAAGTTTAAGTGCAAATCCATTTGCGCCAAGGGATGTAAAACCTTACTTAACTTCGACAAAAGAAGAACCAATTAGAATTATTGCTGAGGTAAAAAAAGCTAGTCCTAGTAAGGGTATAATAAAAGAGGATTTTGATCCATTGTTAATTGCACAAGAGTATTCAAATAATGGTGCTAATGCAATTTCAGTTTTAACTGAACCCCATTGGTTTAAAGGTGATTTAGAGTACCTTACGCAAATTAGAAGATATGTCCCAACTCCACTTTTAAGAAAAGATTTTATTTTAGATAAGTATCAAATTGTTGAAGCTTTAGTTTATGGTGCAGATTTTATTTTACTTATTGCGAAAAGTTTAAGCACTAAAGATTTAAAAGAGTTATATGAGTATGCACTACACTTAGGACTTGAAGTTTTAGTTGAAGTTCATGATAAAGAAGATTTAACTAAGGCAATGAAATGTGGAGCACATATTATTGGTATAAATCATAGAAATCTTGAAACAATGGAAATGGATATGACACTTTGTGAAAAACTAATCCCAATGATTCCAAATGGAAAAATTATAGTTGCTGAAAGTGGTGTAAGTAATACAGAAATTATAAAAAACTTAAGTTCAATTGGTGCAGACGCATTTTTAATTGGAGAACATTTTATGAGAGTTCCTTCAATTGAAGATGAACTAAAAAAATTTAAAAACTCTTTAGATAGTTAAGGTTTATAGATTAACTTTAAATTTTGATTATATTGTAAAACATCTTCGTTGTAAGTAGGAAATTTAATTGATGGATCATTTATTTCACTACTTGCACGAGCTCTTGCACTTAAATCTATTCTAAAAGCTTCTAAAAAACTTTTTATAGTACTAACATTGTTAGTTTTTGAATTTCTTTGAACATCATAATTTGGTGATATTGTTGAATCATATCTATTAAAATTTTTAGAAATTTTCATTAAATCTCCTTATTAAAAACTGATTCTAAAATCTCAGCTTCACTTAGCTCTTTTTTATTATTTTTCTCTTTTGGAGATTTTATTTCTAAAACTTGTTTTTTAAGGTTTAATAGATTGTATTTTGTTAAATTTTTTAAAAAGTTATCATTAATCATTTCAGGCTTTAATGATTTATCTCTTATCATTCTTTTTACAACTTTTTCTAGATTATCTCTAGTTTTATTATAGATTTTTTCCTCTTCAGTTAATGTAACATACTCTTTTTCTAAATAGTTTATAACTAAACTTCCTTCATATTTATAAGTTTTTATTGAGTGAAAGTTAAACTCTTTTGATTTTAAAGAAGATATATATAAACTTGTAAAGATTGAACCACCAACATCTACAATACCTTCTAATGATTTAATTGGATTATTTGAACAAATATAATCTTCTCCAACGATTGAAGGGGAGAATTGAAGTGAAGTTATGTTGTTTTTTAATACAACAAAGTTTTTAGAAACCTCTTTAGGGCCACCTTTTAAAGAAGTTAATTCATTTTTATGGGCTAAAAAATCACCATGAACTTTTTTTGGACTTCCTTCTAAAGATGTTAATACATTATCGCTAATATCAAAGTTTCCTTTTACTTCATGGAAATTTATTGGTAATTTTTGAAAATTTTCAAGTGCCCCTGATAATCTTACATCTCCAGTTACATCTACAGAATTATCATCTAGAATCTTAAAATCTTTAATACTATTTGAGTGTAGCCATTTAGTAATATCTTCTTTTGTTTCAAACACTACAACAGGTTTGTAAATGTGTTTAATAACTTCACTACCCTTATATTTCCAATATTTATTTTCTTCGTCAAAAACACTTGAGTCTATATTATTAAGATTTATATCAGTTATTACATCCCATCCAATATCATCTGCTATATCGTCTAAACTTCTTAGTTCATTTAAGTGACAAATATAATCTTGTCCAACACTCATTGGTCCATCTTTTAATGATGAGATATTGTTATTTGAACAATCAAAATAATCTTTTATTTGTTTTGGAGCTCCTTTTAAAGAGACTAATTTATTGTTTGAACACTTGAAATAACCTTGGATATGTCTAGGTGTCCCTTCAATGGATGTTAATAAGTTATTTGAACAATTGAAAAACCCATCAACTTCTTTTGGCGCATAAGATAGTGAAGTTAGTTGATTATTTGAGCAATCAAAATCTAAAACACTATGGGGTGCTCCAAATAGTGATCTAAGATTATTACTAGAACAATCAAAATCTTTTAAAACAATTTGTGGACAGCCTTCAAGGGAGATTAGATTATTTTCAGCTATATCAAAATATCCTGTAATTTTTTCAAATTTAACAGGAAGCACATCTTCATCTAGTTTATTTCTAAGATTAACATTACCATCAACTGTAATATTTAAATTGGAAAAAATTGTATAGTTTGTAATTTCGTGTTTATTTAGCCATTTTTCAATTTCTTTTATACTATTCAAATAAAACCTTTTTTTGAATTGTTATATTATATAGAAAATTTACTGTAAAAATCTAAATAATAAATATACTTATTTAAATAAACTAGAACCAACTCTAATCATATTTGAACCACATGAAATTGCAAGTTCAAAATCATTACTCATACCCATTGAACAATATTTAGCTCCATAAACCTTTAAAGAGTCAAAAATCTCTTTAGTGATTTTAAAAGAGTTTTTAATAGTTTCTCTATCTTCAACATGAGCACCAATACTCATTACACCTTTTAATCTAATATTTGGGCATGTTTCAAGTATTTTTTTATAAATTTCAATGGCATCTTCTGGCATAACACCAGCTTTTGATTCCTCTTTTGCTGAATTAATTTGTAAAAGGCAAGAAATTTTCTTATTTTTTGCCTCTAGTTTTTTATTTAATTCCTCTGCTAATTCTAAAGAATCAAGTGATTGGATTAATGTTGGGTTTAAATCAATTAAATTATTGATTTTATTTTTCTGTAATCTTCCAACAAAATGCCATTCTAAAGGTAAGTCTTCTAGTTCGGCACTTTTTTGTTTTAAATCTTGAACTTTATTTTCTCCAAAAGCTCTTTGTCCAGCTTCATATAAGAATTTAACATCTTGGGAACTTGAATATTTAGAAATACCAACAATTTTTACGATATGGTGTTCTGATACTCTTAGTCTTGCTGCTTCAACTTTTGAAATAACTTTATCAAGGTTTTCAACTGCTTTTTTATTATCCATTTATTATCCTAATAATCTATTTATATCGTTATAAATTCCAAGTAACATCAATGAAGCTAATATAACCCATCCTGCAATAGTTAAATACATAAATACTTGGTCACTTGGTTTTCTTTTTGCAATAATTTCATATAAATTAAACATTATATGTCCACCATCAAGGGCTGGAATTGGAAGTAGATTTAAAACTCCAAGATTTACAGAGATTAATGCTGTAATTGCAAGTAGGGCAATTATACTTGATTCACTTGCATCAGATATAACTTTTCCTATTGTAATAACTCCACCAACCTCAGAAGTAGGCACAATACCTTGTATTAGTTTTTGTACACCTTGAAAAATCATTTTTGATGATTCAATAGTTTTATCATATGCATAAGATATTGCAGAGATTGGATCATGGTATATTGTTACAAGTTTTGGTGCAGGAGATATACCAATCATTCTTTTTTTAATAGTTTCTCTAAAAATATTTTGTGCATCAGAGATATGAGGATTTATTGTTTTTGCAATAATCTGTCCATCCCTTTCAATAAAAAATTTAAGGGCACCTTGAGAAGAGATAATAGTTTTTCCTATTTGATCCCATGTTTTAATCTCAATATTATTGATTCTAACAATTATATCTCCCTCTTTAATTCCCGCTCTCATTGCAGGTGAGTTTTCTTGAACCTTCCCAATAGTTGGACTTAAAGAGTTTGCTCCACCTAAAGCTATTACAAAGTAAAGAATAGCTGCAAGTAAAAAGTTTGCAAAAGGACCTGCAAAAAGTATTACTATTCTTTGCCAAGGTGTTTTGTTGTTATATGAATCGTTTCCTTCTTCTTGTAAACCTGGTTTAGTGTCATCTTGACCTTTCATTTTTACATATCCACCAAGTGGTATTAATGCAAATTGCCAAGTTGTACCTTTCCATTCTTTTGAAAAAATTCTTTTTCCAAAACCAATAGAGAAAACATGAACTTTTACTCCAAAAAATCTTGCAGCTAAAAAATGTCCCAATTCATGAAAAAATACTAAAAAAGAAAGTACTAATAAAAATGTTATAGTTCCCACAATATACCTTTATATTTTGAAATAGTCTCTTGTATATTCATATCCAGAGTAGATTGTTAAAACCACAGCCAGCCATAGAAGTTCAGTAGCAAATGGCCAGTTCATAATTAAAAAACCAATTGCAATCATTTGTACTACAGTTTTTACTTTTCCTGCCATTGTTGAAGCTACACTCTTCCCCTCTGCAACTGCAACAACTCTAAGTCCTGTAATAAAAAATTCCCTTGAAAGTATTAAAAATACAGCCCAAGCACTTGCTCTATCAATTACCATAAGACCTAAAAAGCCTGCAAGCATTAACATTTTATCAGCAAGTGGGTCTAATATTCCACCTAATTTTGTCATTTGATTCCAAGCTCTTGCTATATATCCATCAAAAAAATCAGTAACAGAAGCTATTACAAAAATAAGTCCAGCAAAATAATCAAGCCAAGAGGAATGAAAGTTTGCAAAAATAGTAGAATCTCTATCAACTAAAAACCATAGCATTAGCGGGGCTAATGCTATTCTAAAAAGTGCTAGGGTATTTGGAAGGTTTAATGATTTAGTCATTATTTAAATGTTGTCCCGCCATCAACAATTAAAGTATGTCCAGTAATCCATGAAGCATCAGATGTACATAAGAAGTAACATGACTGCGCTAAATCTTCTGGTTGACCAATTCTATTTAATGGAGAATATTCAGCAGTTTTTTGTTTAACTTCTTCATAGTTTGTAAATGCTTTTAATGCATCAGTATCAATAGGTCCACCTGAAACTGCATTTACTCTAATTCCCATAGAACCTAATTCAGTAGCAGCGTATCTTACCATAGCTTCAACAGCAGCTTTATTTGTCCCATGTCCTGAATAGTTTTCAATATAAACTAAGTTACCAGTAGATGAAAGTGATACAATTGAACCACCACCAACTTTTTCCATTCTTTTTGCAGCTTGTTGTGCACCACAAACAAAAGCATTAACTGTTGCAGTATAGATATTGTTTAATCCTCTAGGTTTTAATTTCATAAATTTACCATATCCACCAACAACAGCTCTTCCATAAATCATAGCATTTGAAATAAAGAAATCTATTCTATCAAAATCTTTGTCGATTTCTAAAAATAAATCTTTTGCAGTTTCTGGCTCTAAGATATTGTATGGATAACATTTACATTTTACACCAAATTTCTCTTCAACATCTTTACAAATATCTTCTGCAATTTGTGCATTTGAGTTATAAGTAAACGCTACATTTACTCCATTTGAAGCAAATTTATAAACACACTCTTTACCAATACCTTTTGTTCCACCAGTTACTACTAGTGTCTTCCCCTTCATTTCGTTACTCATTATTTTATTACCTCATAATTTTTTAAAGTTTCTTCAAGTTTTTTCATAGTTTCTGCACTTGGAGCAGTTAATGGTAATCTAAACTCTAAAGTGTCTAGTAAACCTGCAATATACATTGCTGCTTTAATTGGAATAGGATTACTTTCACAGAATAATACAGAGTTTAATGGATATAAATCATTATTGATTTTTCTAGCAACATCATAATTACCTTCAAACACATTATTTACTAATTGTGATTTTAAGTTAGGTAAAATATTTGCAGTTACAGAAATAATACCTTTTGCACCATTAGCAAGCATTGGAAAATCAATTGCATCGTCCCCTGATACAACTACAAAATCTTCTCTTTGAGAAAGTAAAGATATAGATCTTTCTAAACTTCCTGTTGCTTCTTTAATTGCATAGATATTTTTTACATCATCAAATAATCTAATTGCAGTTTCTGCTTCTAAATCAACCCCAGTTCTTCCTGGTACATTATAAAGCATAAATGGAATCTCAACAGATTGTGCAATAGCTTTATAGTGTTGGTATAAACCTTCTTGTGTTGGCTTGTTATAATATGGTGTTACTGATAAAAGACCATCAGCCCCTACATCTTGTGCATGTTTTGCAATATCACAAGCTTCATGTGTTGCGTTTGAACCAGCTCCTGCAATTACTTTTACATTTGTTCCCTTACAAGTTTGAACAGCAACATCAATACATTGTTTATGTTCTGTGTGAGATAAAGTTGCACTCTCTCCAGTAGTCCCAACTGGAACAACTGCATGGATACCTTGGTCTATTTGTCTTTTAATTAATGATTCATATTTTTCTAAATCTACTTTGCCATCTTTAAATGGCGTTATTAGTGCAGTCATTGCACCGGTAATAATATTCATATACTATCTTCTCCCTTTCAAACTTTTACTTATTAAATTTATTATTTATTGTTTTTTAAAATTAATGTTGTTGAATTTTCTTTTGTTAAATATTTCTTTGCAACTTTAACAATATCACCTTTTTTTAACTCTTCAATATTCTTTTCATAATCAAATAAAGGTTTTGTATTTCCCCTAACAAAATAACTTCCATATAAAGATGCTACAGAACTTGAACTTTCTAATGAGAAAATAAAATCAGCTTTTGTATTAATCTTGATTTTGTTAATCTCTTTTTTATCAATCTTTCCATCTTTAATATTTTTTATAATTTTGTTAATCTCTTTTTTTACATCCTTTGCTTTCACCCCTTCATTACATACAGCCATAAACATAAAAAGTCCTGGGTCTGTAAGCTCAAGATTATAAGCATACACTGAATTTACCATTCTTTTTTCATCAACAAGAATTTTTTGTAAGTATGAACTCTTTCCTGAACTTAGTAATTCACTTAATGCAGATAATGCAACTTGATCTTCATGCTCATAATTTGGAATATGAAAAGCCATTGCTAACATTTCAACTTGAGAATCTTTATAGATTGTAATCTCTTTTTCCCCATCTTGTTTTGGCTCAATTGTATGGATTTTTTCAGGAAGTTCTTTTTCATTTTTAATATCTTTAAAATACTTTTCAGTAGAAGAAAAAACATCCTCTTTTGTGATATCACCAGCAACTACTACGACAGCATTTTTCGGTTGATAATAAGTTGAATGGAAATCTTTTATATCTTCAATTGTCCAATTTCTAATATCATTCATAAATCCAATAGGAGTCCAATGATATGGATGGTATAAATATGCATTATTAAATAATCTATATTGTAAATATCCCATTGGGTTGTTATCTGTTCTCCATCTTCTTTCTTCCGTTACAACATCTCGTTCAGGTTGAAACTCTTCATCTTTTAAAGTAAGGTTTTGCATCAATTCAGCAAATAACTCTAAAGATTTGTCCATATTTTTTGAACTAGATTTGATGTAGTATTTTGTGTAATCAAAAGATGTTGAAGCATTATTAACTCCACCAAAACCTTTTACAATTTCATCAAATTCTCCAGCATTTAAATTTTTTGTTGATTTAAAATTTAAATGCTCAAGCATATGGGCAATACCCGATTTACCCATAATCTCATTTCTACTACCAACATTATAAAAAATATTTGTAGAAACAACATTTGAACCGTTGTCCATTGGAATGGCAACAATTTGTAAACCATTATTTAATGTTTTAGTATAAAATTTAGGTAAATTTTGACCCATCGATTCTCCTACGAAAAATAAAAAGAACATAATTAAAAGTAAATTTTTTTTCATGAATGTTCCTTATTTAAAATTTATTTTAAATCTGAACCTATAACTTCAGAGATATTTTTAAAACCATCTCTTTCCATAAGTTCTAAAAGACCCTCATTGATATTTTTAACCATTGAAGGACCTTCAAATATCATTCCAGTATAAACTTGAACTAAAGATGCTCCAGCTTTTAATCTTTTGTATGTCTCTTCAGCAGTAGATATACCACCCACTGAAACTAAAACAGTTTTACCAAAAAGTTCTTTAGCAATCTCTTTAAAAAATTCAGCTGATTTTTGTGTTAAGCATGCACCACTTAATCCACCAAAATCTTGTGCATTTGGAACTAAAGAATAATCAATTGTTGTGTTTGTTGCAATAATTCCAGCTGCACCTGAATTTATAGCTGTATTACAAAGATTTATAGCCGCTTCAATCTCCATATCAGGAGCAATTTTCAAGAAAATTGGTTTTGAAGTTAACTCTTTAGCCATAGTAAAAAGTTCAGTGATAAACTTTTCATTTTGTAAATCTCTTAAATTAGGTGTATTTGGACTTGATATATTTATTACCAAATAATCGCTTGTATCTTCAAACTTTCTAATTAAAGTTTTATAATCTTGTAAAGCAAACTCTTCTGGTGTTGTTTTATTTTTACCAATATTTGCACCAACTGGAATTGAAAAAGGATAAACTTTTTTTAGATTGCTTAATACCTTTGCAGAACCCTCATTATTAAAACCCATAGCATTTTGTACAGACTTTATTTCAGGATATCTAAATAATCTTGGTTTAGCATTTCCAGGTTGTGCTTTTGGAGTCATTGTTCCAATTTCTGTACATCCAAACCCTAAAGCAGGCATCGCTTTAATCATAGTAGCATTTTTATCATAACCAGCAGCAAGTCCTACAGGGTTTGGAAAATTTATTCCCAAAATATCTTGAGTTAGTCTATGATCCATTACAAAGTTTCTTTTAACCATGTAATTATTAATTATTCTACAATTTGGTAGGATTCTTAATCCTAGCTCAGCAATACCGTGTGCAGTTTCTGGATTAAATAAAAAAAGTACTTTTTTTAAGTTTTGGTAGTTAAACACACTTATCCTTTTTTAAAAATTTCAACATTTTATCTAAATAATTGTAAAGAAGCGGTTATTCTCTTCTTAAGACATTATCATATAGGAAGTTTGTAAGCTTATTTGCTTTAAATTCTGCTCTAAATTTTTTGGGATCAATTCTTTTTGACCATTCAATTAAATTAGCATCTGGATTTTTTTCTTCGTAGTCACTAAATAAGTCATAGTAACATTTTAAAATTCCAGCACCTGAACTTTTCATATATCCATAGGGAAAAAATCTTAGTTGATCTGTATCTTTCATTTTTCTTTTTTCAATGAAATATTGATATAGTGTACAAAAATGACTAGTTCTATCTGCTCCAGCTTTACAGTGGATTAATGCAGGTTTATCCATTTCTTCTTCTAAAACTCTTTTATATTCTATTAATTGATCAGTATTTGGTACACTTCTTGAACTAATTCGTACATTTACAAGTTTTAAACCAAGCTCTTTACAACGTTCCTCTTCAAATAAAAAATAAGCACTATCTCTATTTTCATTTTTTAAATTTACAATTGTTTTGATACCAAGTTTATCTCTTAATTTTTTTAGTTGCCCCATTGTTGGTTGGGCACCTCTGTAAACTCCAGGTGCTATTTCATATAAATTATCTCTAAAATAGTTTATAAAATTGTGATCTTTATAAAATAATGCATGCATCCATGCTTCACGTCTTTCTTTAGGATTATTGATATTCCATTTGTTTTTTTGCGACATCAAAATCCTTAGTTAGATAAAGTTTTTAATCTTTTGTATTCATCACAATTTAATAAAAGGTTCTCTTCGGTATCTTGTGCAATGATTTCACCCTCTTTAAACACAGCTATTTTATCAGCAGTTTTTATTGTTGAAAGTCTATGTGCAATGATAAATATGATTTTATCTTTTGAAATCTCATCAATAATATCTGAGATAACTGATTCACTTTTATTATCTAATGCTGATGTTGCTTCATCTAAAATAAGTATTTTTGGGTTTTTATATAAAGCCCTTGCAATTGCTATTCTTTGTCTTTGACCACCACTTAAATTTGTACCAAATTCATCTAGGTCAGTGTTTATCCCTTCAGGTAGTTTAGATACAAAATCATACGCATGGGCTTGTTTTAAGCTTTCTATAACTCTTTGTTCATCAACTTCTTTTCCATATGCTACATTTTTTGCAATAGAATCACTAAAAATATATACCCGTTGGGTAACAATTGCAATATTCTCTTTTAGTTGTTTAATATCTAAATCTTTGATGTTTAATGAGTCTATATTAATCTCTCCACTGCTTACATCATAAAATCTTGCAATTAGGTTTACTAGGGAACTTTTTCCACCACCACTATCTCCAACTAAGGCAACTTTTTGTCCAAGTTTAGCTTCAAGATTTATGTTTTTTAATGCAACTTTTTCATCATATCTTAAAGTAACATTTTTAAACTCTATTTTTTGAATATTTTCAGGGAAATTGTTTTGTCCTGAAATAATAGTTGCTCTTAAATCAAGTAATTGATTTATTCTTTCATTTGCTGCAATTGCATCTTGCATAAAATTGAAAATTGAAGATAATCTTTTAATTGGTGGATAAAGTAAAAATAGGGCTGTTAAAAATGAGAAAAAGGCACCAACCGTTAACTCTCCATCAATTACTTGTTTCCCTCCAATTACAATTACAAGGGAAAAAGCAATTGCTCCAACTGTTTCCATAAGTGGATTTACTAACTCATTTGTTTTTACAGTTTTTAGGTTGATTTTAAAAAAGTTCATATTAAAATCAGAGAATTTTTTTAGTTCAAACTTTTCAGATGTATTAGCTTTGATAATTTCAATATTGTTAAATATTTCACTTAGGTGTGTAGTAATATCTGAAATTGATTCTTGCGATCTAAACGAAAGTTTTTTCATTTTTCTAGCTAAGATAGATAATGGCCACATTGAAAGAGGCATCACAATAAGTCCATAAAATGCTAGTTCTGGACTTTGATAAATTACAACTACGACCAAACCAATTACAGTTAAAAATTCCCTAATAAATTCACCTATTTTTTGAGAAACTGCTGATTGAATTCTATTTATATCGTTTGTAATTCTAGAGATTAATTCACCATTGTTTTTCTTATAAAAAAAGTCAACATCTAATTTTAGAATATGACCTAATAATTTATCTCTAACAAGTCTTACAATATCTTGACCAATAAAAGCCATGTTAATTGCTTGGATATAAGTTCCTGCAGCTTTTCCAAAATATAATAAAACAATTGCAATTGGAAGTATTTTTAACATCTCTAAATCTTTATTTACAAAGATATCATCTAGTAAAGGTTTAACTGCGTAAGCTGTTCCTGATGTTCCAACTGCAGCAAGAGCCATACCAATAAAGGCATAAATAAATCTATTTATATAGTTTTTATAATAGGGTACATATTGTTTAAAAAAATCTCTCATATTAGTCCTAGTTTGTTTTAAAAAGGCAATATTATATCGAATCTTTACTAAAATACAGAGTTTTAAAGTTTTTCATACCAAACTCTTTTAAAGTTAAAATCAATAAAATAAAACCACTTAAAGTACTTGCAAAAGCAAGACCAGCAGCTTCATATGGAATAATAAATATTAATGAAAATACAATGTTTGTCCCTAAGGCTTTCATTGATATTTTTGCAGCTAGAAATTGTTTTTCTTTTGCATAAAGCCAAAGAGAAAATATTTTAGCTAGTCCATATGGGATTAAACCTATTAGATACATAGTAAGAATTAATGCCGTGTTTGAAGTGTCATTTTCATTAAATGCACCCCTTTCAAATAAAAGCCATATAATCTCATTATTAAAAACAATTCCTATTAAAGTTGCGATTGATAATAAAGCAATTAATATAAGTGATGATTTTCGCATAAGATTTAAGGCTTTGCTTTCATCTTTATTTTTTATAGCCCTTGCTATCATAGGAAATAGGGCAACTGAGGTTGCTATTGCAAAAAGTGCTAGTGGAAGTTGAAAAACTCTATTTGCATAATATAAATATGAGATTGAACCTGTTACTAAAAATGATGCCAACCAAGTATCTAAAAAAGCTGAAATATGAGCAGTTGAACTTCCTAGTGTTGCACCTAAAAAGCTTTTGTAAAATCTATTTTCCTCTTTTTTATTATGTTTTTTGAAGGTAAATATTTTACATAGGTTTTTGTTTTTTATGGCAATTATATGAACTAAAACTTGAAGTAAACCTCCAACTAAAACCCCATAAGAAAGGTAATAAGTTATTTCATACTTATCCATCCCTTTTGATATTAAAAGTGCAGCTATTAGTGCAAGATTTAAAAGGGCTGTTGAAAATGCAGTTGTAGCAAAATGGTGTTTATATTGAAGTAAAGCCGCCATAAAAGTAACAATAAAAATTAATGGTAAATAATAAAAGTTTATTGCAACTAAAGGGGCTGCTAATTCAACAGTTTTTGTATCAAACCCTAAAGCAATAGCTTTAGTTATAAGTGAAGAAAATAGGGTAACAAACAATGATAAAACAATCAAAAATCCAATTAATTGTAAAAATATCATTGATGAAAATCTAATCTTATGTTTTGCCTTTGCATATGAAGGGATAAATGCTTGAGTAAATGCACCTTCTGCAAAAATTCTTCTAAATAGATTTGGTAACTTAAAGGCAACAAAGAAAATATCAGAGTAGATATTTGCTCCTAAGATTGAAGCTGTTAGTAAATCCCTTAGAAAACCTAGAATTCTTGAAACTAAAATTCCACTACTGTTTGTAAAAATTGATTTGATTAACATTAGTCTATTTTCTCATGTAACAATATTTGGAATTGGTCTTTGTAATATGATAGGTGTGCTTTTGGTATAACAATATTTTTATTCTCTTTTGGTAAGTTTTCTTTTTTTAATGCGTAAACTCTAATTTTACCTTTATCCAGGTATAAATAACCTTTTTTATAATATCCTTTTAGGTTTTTTATTATCTCATTTTGGTTTTTAAAATTAAAAATATCAATCTTTTCTTGACTTAAATAGAAAGATTCATAGTCAAGGTATTTCCCATTGTATTTTTTAATTTTAAATTCAATTATCTCTTTTAATCCAAAATAATCTTTGATTTTTGAAACTTCTAAATCATAAGAAAAACCTTCTTTTAAATCTTTTGCATTGTTATAAAGATAAATTGCTCTATCATCTTTTTGTTTTATAATTGCATTATTTCCCTTTTTATAAATTACAATTACATCATTAAGTTCAATTTTCTCTTGTAGTTTTACTTTTTCATAAAGTTGAGAGATTTTATTTATTTCTAAATTTTGGTACTCTTTTAAAGGGTTTCTTTCTATTTTTTTTGTGGAAAATTTTGCAATAATTGGTAAATGGTCTGAAAAACCATCTCCTTTATGAGTTTTGTTTTTTATTTCCCATCTTAAGATTTTTTTATTTTTATATAAATACTCAGGCTTGAAAACATAAAAACTATCTAAAAGGTAGGAAATTTTTTTATTATCAAATAGTGCAGGGGATAAAATTATATTATCAGGGGTTGTATTCTTTCCTTTATATTTATTTGAAAATCTTTCATTAAAATCTAAGTCAAGCCAAAGATTATAATGAACCCTCTCATCTCTTTCTAACATATCATTTAAACTTACAAATCTTTTTTCTATAGTTGTATTTAGAACTTGGTTAATCCCTGTAATTCCATTTGCATTATTTAGTTTTGGCTCTTTATAAATAGTTTCAAATTCATTATAATTTGAGTTAAAATCCCCTAATAAAATATAATCATAATCTCTTGGGAGATTATTAACCCTATCAAATAGGTTTTTTGCATATTTTATTCTATAACTTTCAGCAACTCTTTTTGAGGGCCAATGGTTATTAAATATTTTAAATTGAATATTTTTAATTTCAAATGTTGTTTCTAATATTGGTCGATAAGTTTTTTTTGAAAATCTTATGTTTAAACTATTATTTGAAACAATTTTGATTTTACTTAAAAAACCAATTCCCACTGAGGAATTTTCATATTTATCGAAAGAATAGTATTTATATTTTGGTGTTTTTTTTAAAAGAAGTTTCATTAATTCTTTAGATTCTATCTCTTGTAAAGCAATAATATCTGCATCTAAATCATTTAGGACTTTTATTAAGTTATTTAATTTTATTTCAAAGGTTTTTTTATTCCAATTTGATTTTGTATTTGGAATATATTCTTTATAATCGCTTTTATCATGGGTTAAATCAAAAAGGTTTTCAACATTGTATGAGGCAACTGTAAATTGTTTTGCATAAAGAGATATTCCAAGAAATATGATTAGCAATAGTTTTTGCAAAAGTACTCCAAAATTATAGATATCTAATAATTTCGTATTTTATCGTTTTTTTTACAAGAGTAGATGAATTCTACTCTTGCTCTTTAGGAAGTTTTATTTTTTACTATTAAGTCTTGATTGATATTCTTGTGGATGTTTACAAACAGGGCACATTTTAAGAGCTTTTTTACCTCTATGAACATGACCACATACTTCACAAATCCATTCTTCCTCTTCATTTTCACTAACATATTCTTCTCCAGCTTCAAGTCTTCTTTTTAACTCTTTGTACATATTTTCATGCTCAATTTCAATTTTTCCAATCATATCAAGCATTTTTGAAATTTGTGAATGACCTTCATCTTTTGCAACTTTTGCAAAATCTGGATACATAGTTACATTTTCATAAGATTCACCATCAATTGCAATTTGAAGATTTTCTACTGTATCACCAAACTCTTTCCCCGTTTTTAACATATTACATGCTTTTAATTCTAATTTAGCATGCATTTTTTCATTGTTGGCAGCTCTTTGGAAGTGTTCAGCTATATCTCTATAACCTTCTTTTTGAGCTATTTTTGCAAAATATTCATATTTGTTTCTAGCCATTGATTCACCAGCAAATGCTTTCATAAGATTAACTTGAGTTAAATCTTCAGTAATCATCTCCATCTCTTCGCCACAACATGTTAGTTTCCCTCCACCAACATTTTGAACCTCTACTATATTTCCACACTTGTTACACTTATATGATTCATATTGTCTCATTTTAACTCCTTATTAAGATAGATATCTATTATTAATATCAAATTAAATTAATAGAATAATTTATATCAATTATATATTTTAAAGATATAATTTAGCTTAAAGGAAAATAATTATCAATTACTAATTTACATTAATAAATAAAATTCAAAGGTTTTTTTAATAATATTACATAATCGTAAAGAATCTGCACATACTATCTTTGAAATATTTATGAGCAGGAAAGGAAATAAAATGTTTAATAGTTCGATTCTATTAAAAGAGTACAATTTAAAAGTTACTCCTCAAAGGGTAGCTATTGTAGAAGAATTGTATAAAAATGGACATATGAATATTGATGATCTTTATAAGAATCTTTTAGAAAAATTTCCTTCAATCTCTTTGGCAACTATATATAAAAATGTAAATGCAATGGTTGAAAAAATATTTTTAAATGAAGTTAAAGTTCCAGATGCTAAAACAGTTTATGAGTTAGTAAAAGAGGAACATTCTCATTTAGTTTGTTCATCATGTGGAAAAATTGAAGATATCATAATTGATACATCTGTTTTAAATAATACTTTATCTTCTGTATCAAATTTTAAAATTGACAATACAGAAGTTGTGTTCCAAGGAACATGTGAAAAATGTCAATAATTCAAGATAGCCTATAGGCTATTTTGAATAACTAATCCTAAAACAACTAACAATACAATTCCCGCACTTTTATTATATAACTTATTTGCAGTTATAAATACTAACATTAGTGAAAGAATAAATGCTGCTGTTATATCAAAAAAGTTTGCAACTAAATTTACATTTAATGTATTTACAATAGATGAAAGTCCTAAAACCATAGTAAAGTTTGCAACATTTGAACCTATGATATTTCCAATTGCTAAATCTGCATTGTTGTTTAGTGCTGCTTTTATAGAAATAGTAAGTTCTGGTAAAGATGTTCCAAATGCAACAAGGAATAAACCAATTATCCATTCACTAATACCAAAATCTCTTGCAATATTTCCTGCACTATCAATTGCAAAGTCTGCTCCACCAATTGTTAGAACAAAACCAACTAATAAAAAGCCAATTGTTTTAAACCAGGCAAACTTCTCTTTATCTAAATCATTTTCAATCTCTTCAACTTGATTTGAGCTAATAAGAAAGGTTAAATAAGCAACCATTAAAATTAAAAATAAAATTCCATCAACTATATTTAGTTTCCCATCAATTCCCATTAGAATAAATACTAAAA
This sequence comes from Arcobacter arenosus, assembly GCF_005771535.1. Lineage (NCBI taxonomy): Bacteria > Pseudomonadati > Campylobacterota > Epsilonproteobacteria > Campylobacterales > Arcobacteraceae > Arcobacter > Arcobacter arenosus. The sequence continues at coordinate 175,570 of NZ_VANU01000004.1, read as the reverse complement.
TAGGAAATAAAGCCCATGCAGAATCTTTGGCAAAAAGATCTCTATCTGGATTGATTTTCTTTGATATTATAAATACTGCACCTAAAACCAAAGCAATATTAAAAATTGTACTACCAATTACATTTGCAACTGCAATATCACCACTCCCTTTTAAAGAGGCTGACATTGAAACAGCCATTTCAGGTAACGATGTTCCAAGTGCAACTAATGTTGCTCCAATAACAAAAGGTGAAATATTATAATGAAGTGCGATTTTTTCACTCTCTTCAATTATATAATCAGCTCCATAAATTAGTGCGGTCATTGATACTACAAATATTAAAATATCCATTTAAAACCTTTCTTAAGAGTTTCTAACTATTAAACTGTCAGGAAGATTATACTTTTTTATAAGTTCTTCCTCTTTTTGTCTATGTTCACCATTATCAACTTCATGGTCAAATCCAAGTAGATGTAAAATTCCATGAATAAACAATAGTTTCATCTCATCTTCAAAACTATGATTATATTCACTAGCTTTTTCACTGATAAAATCTGTTGAGATAATAATTGAACCTAATGGCATATTTGGTAAATCAAACTCCAAAGGGAAAGATAAAACGTCAGTTGCTTTATCTATATTTCTATGCTCTTTATTAATCTTTCTCATTTGTTCATTCTCAACAAATATCAGTTCAATGTCTTTAGAAGTTAAATTATTTTTTATAACTTCAAGTTTTTTTATATCTATATTTATATCAGTGTTGTTTTCAAGTTCAATCATGATTTTCCAATAAAATTTTGCGGATTATATCTAAACTTTTCATATTAGAAGATAAAAAGTTAAATTTCATTATTATATTACAAATAAATTACATATTGGGAGTATACATGGAATTAGAAGTAGGTACAACGGCAACGATAGAATATAAGGTTTTAGAAAAAGATTTAGCAAAAAATTTAGAAATCTCTGCTGACGACAATTTCCCACCAGTTATGGCGACTGCTAGAATGGTAGCACTTATGGAATGTTCTGCGGCAAAAGCAATGAAACCACTTTTAGGAGATGGTAAATTATCTGTTGGGGTAGAAGTAAATGTAAAACATTTAGCACCTACACTTGAAGGTGATATTGTTATTTCAACTGCAACTTTTGTTGGTATGGAAGGGAAATTATATAAATTTGAAATTGAAGCAAAAGATTCAGGTGGAGTAATTGGAGCTTGTGTACATACAAGAGCTATTGTTACAGAAGAAAGATTAATGGCAGGGGCTAATAAAAGAATAGGAAAGTAGATTGATTTGAGCTATTTAGAATAGCTCAATCATTTTTGGTACTTCATCTACACTAAAAGTTTTAAGGTCAAGTTTTAGATTTGGTTTTTGTGCAATAACAGCTTTTTTTATACCTTGTGCTTGGGCTTCTTTTAATCTCATATCTACAGAATATACATCTTTAATCTCACCTGTTAATGAAACTTCACCAATAAATACAGACTCTTTTGAAATAGGTCTATCCCTAAAGCTTGATATAATTGCAGCAATAACAGCTAAGTCTGCTGAGCTTTCTTTGATTTTTATACCACCTGAAATATTTATAAAAACGTCATAATGGTTTAGTGGTAAATCAATCTTTTTTTCAAGTAGGGCTAAAAGCATATTTAATCTATTTGCATCAAAACCTGTGGCAGATCTTTTTGGATTAGGGTAAGTTGATTCAGTTACAAGTGCTTGAACTTCTATAATCAAAGCACGACTTCCTTCCATAACTACACTTAAAGCGGAACCACTTTGAGCTTTACTTTTATCAAAGAATTTTGAGGCAATATCTTTTGCACTTATCAAACCCTCTCCCGTCATCTCAAAAATTCCAATTTCAGAAGTTGAACCAAATCTATTTTTAAACCCTCGAAGCATTCTAAGCTCTCTACTTGCTTCCCCTTCAAAATATAAAACTGTATCAACCATATGCTCTAAAACCCTTGGTCCTGCTATTGAACCATCTTTTGTGATATGACCAATTATAAACATAGCTATATCACTCTCTTTTGCTTTTCTCATAAGTTCAAAGGTGATTTCTCTCACTTGAGATACACTTCCTGGAGCAGAAGTTAAAGCACTAGAATAGATAGTTTGAATAGAGTCAATAATACAAACTTCATAATCAGCTCGTAATAACTCGTCTTGAATCTCTTCAAGTTTTATTTCTGAAAGTAAAAAAAGATCTTCATGATTTGCGTCAAGTCTATTTGCTCTAAGTTTTATTTGTCCTGAACTCTCTTCCCCTGATACATATAAAACTTTTTTTCCAGATGCGGCAATACTTCCTGCAACTTTTAGTAGAAGTGTAGATTTACCAACACCCGGGCTTCCTCCAATAAGTGTTAAACTTCCTGGAACAATTCCACCACCTAAAACTAAATCAAACTCATCATTGTTTGATGAGAATCTTGTAACATCATCTTGTTTTATTTGTGTTATTGGAGTTGCTTTTGAAGTTGAGTTCACTACTTTTGCTGTTTGTTTTAGTACTTCTTGTTGCTCTTGGTTTAATTCTATAAAGCTGTCCCAACTTCCGCAGTTTGGGCATTTACCAAGCCATTTTGTACTTTGCTCTCCACAATGTTGACACTCAAAAAGTGATGTTTTCTTTTTAGCCATTTTTACAACCTTTTTATTTTATGATGGAATTATAATAAAAAAAATTTAAAGGGATAAAAAATATGACATTTTGCAATTTTTTATAAATATATAATAAATAATTGGATTTAAGTCTTTTATTTATATAATGCATATTCAAAATAAATAGTTGTCTGGGACGCTTTGCTTACCATGCGCCCGTTATGTATTTTACGAGGAAATTTGTATGGAAGTAACAATTGGAAGATCTTCAGAGCATGCCTTTGTTAATGTGGAAAATGAGCCAGTACTTTTCGGGCTATTTAATTGGGCGTTATATACCAATGAACCAAAGGTCATAAATGTTAATAAAACTCATCTTAATTATCAGTATTTTCTTTTGTTTTGAAATAAATGCTCAAGATATTGATAATAAAACTTTTAATAAAATCAATACATATATTGAAGATGTACAAAACAAAGCAAATATTCCAGCAATATCAATAGGAGTAATCAAAGGGGATAGTTTAATCTATAAAAAAATTTATTCGAAAGATAAAACTATCACACCAGATACATTGTTTTATATTGGTTCTTTAACCAAATCATTTACTGCCTTAGCCATTATGCAATTAGTTGATGATGGAAAAATAAACTTAGACGACTCAATTAAAAAGTATCTTCCTTGGTTTAAAATAAAAGATATGAAAAGCGTAGATAATATAACTATACGAACACTACTAAACCAGACAAGTGGATTCTCTACTTATGAGGGATTGAAAAATTTTGATGATTGGGATAGTAGTGATTTTGCTTTAGAAAAAACTGTTCGAGCTTTAGAAAATGTCTCTCTTGAAACTAAGCCTTCAACTACTTTTCATTATTCAAATATAAACTATCAGATTTTAGGTTTAGTTATAGAAAAAGTAACAAAGCTTTCTTATAATCAATATATGAAAGAAAATATATTTGACAAACTTGATATGAAAGATAGTCTTGCATCAATAAACAATATAGATAAAGCAAATATAGCACAAGGGCATAGACTCTGGTTTGGACAAGCAGTAGAAAGTAATTTCCCTTTTAGTAGAGTATTACTTCCTGCTGGATATATAATCTCAAATGTAGAAGATATGAGTAAATATCTAATCGCACAGTTAAATGAGGGAAGCTATAAAAAAGAGCAAAAAATTTTACCTTCCATTCTCAAACAAATACAAACTCCAAGTGCTACGATATTCAAAGATAAAATCTATTATGGATTTGGATGGTTTATAGATACAAGTGACGAAGTTTATTTAAATCATTTAGGCTCTACTCCTGGATATACAAGTGCAATGATAATATACCCAAAAGAAAGCTTAGGCGTTATTGTACTTACAAATGCCACTTCATTCACACTTGGAAGTAAAGATTTAAATTCAATTGCTGGTGGAATTGTAGATATAATTAAAAATAAAGAAGTAAAAAGTAACGAAATAGATATAATCTCAATATCAGCATACATATTTTTTATTGCCTTGATAATTATTCAGTTGTATTTTCTATATCGTTTAATTAAAAAGTTTAAAACTATTTCAACATATAAAGTGATAATATCGATTGTACTAGATGTATTAATTATGATTTTATTGTTTTTAATTGTACCTAGGTTATATGATTTAACATTTAGTGGATTTTTGATGTTTGTGCCAGATATAGGGTATTTAATGTTGAGTTCAATTATTATATCATTCTTTGGACTAATAGGGAAAAACATAGTATTAATGAAAATATATAACAAAACTTTGGAAAGAAATATTTGACCCTGCGGCTCAAATATTTCTCAACTCAAACGTTATGTAAAGGTCAAATATGAAGCAATGTCCTAATTGTCATGAAAAAACAATTCCTATGGATTGGATTCTCTTTCATCAAATTTTGAAAAAAAATTGTAATTTTTATGAATGTCCAAATTGCAAAAAAAATATAAGACAGGTCATTTATTTAATTTTAGTGTTATCTACACACCATTTACAGACATAATTATGACACCAATTTTTTTATTTATATTATATATAGCTTATGGTTTTATTAATAGTATATTATTGATTCTTAGTTTTCTTATTGGGTATACTGTATTTTTTTTAATGCAACAATATTTTGTTCCATTGGAACTTTCAATTGAAACAAAATGTGAAGAAAAAGGATTGACAAAAATTCAAGCCTTTTTTTCATTGATACTTATTGTATTAATTATTGGCTTTACAGTTTATACACTATTAATAAAACCATTGATTTTAAATGAACCAATTTTTACATAACAAAGCAGTTGAGCCAATAAATTACCCTGCGGGCAATTCATTGGCTCATTTTAAACGTTAGCTACATAAATGAACATTTCTTTCCTCGTTTTCGACTCCAAGGTTATCTTAAAAAATATTACCTCTTGACAAAGCGTACGTTATTTAGTACAATATGTTAAATTTACAAAAAAGGTTACCCATGACAAGAATCATGTCAGTAAGTCAAGTTAGAAAAGATATTTACAATGTTATGGATGAAACAGCACAAACTCATGAGCCGGTACTTATTACTGGGAAAAGAAATAATGTAGTTATGTTATCACAAGAAGACTGGAATGCAATAGAAGAAACACTGTATTTAAATTCTATACCTAATATGGCATCTTCAATTCAAGAGTCAATGAGTGCAGATGACAGTGAGTTTAGTGAAGATATTGAATGGTAGAGTATAAAATACTTTACTCAAAACTAGCACTTAAAGATGCTAAAAAATTAACAAGTGCCAATTTAGATAAAAAAGCTAAAGAGCTTATTGAAATAATAAGAAAAGATCCCTTTCAAAACCCACCTCCTTATGAAAAATTGGTAGGCAATTTAAATGGCTCATACTCAAGAAGAATAAATATACAGCATAGACTGGTTTATGAAGTAAAAGAAGATGAAAATAAAGTAAGAATTTCTAGAATGTGGTCTCATTATGGAGAATAAGATAAAAAAATCTAGCACCGTACAGATATCTGTCGATTAAGTTAAACGTTATAGAAATAAAAGAGTTGCTTAAGATTCTGTTTTTGCTAATAATGCTTTCATTAATTCAGCTTTTGATTGTAATTCAAAATCTATATTTTTTAGCCAGTCTTCAATTACTTCTTTTTTGTATTTTAGTTCTCTTTGCTTATATGCTTCAGCTTCAGCTTCTTTATCCCAATTGCCATCTTCATCTAAAAATGAATCTTTCGCATAAACTCCATCTAGAGTTATTTTAGTTGGTATTTTATTATTGTTTTTATCTAAAGTGTATCCATCAAGCTGTACTAATTGTGATGGTGGTGGAGTATAAGCTTCACTACTTATTTCTTTAATGGTAGCTCTAAAATCTGTTGGTTTATCAAATTGACTAAATTGATCCATCATAGAATTATTTGAATCAATAACTGTACTAAGAAAACCGATATTAAATTTATTTACAATATTATCAATCGAAGACATAAAAAACTCCCCTTATTATTAAATAAATAATCAATATTATAACAAAATAAATGTAAATTTATACTCTTTTTTGTATCATACAAACTTAAATAATTTAAAATTTATTATTTTATTTTAACCAAACAATAAATTCTAACAAATCAAAGGAAAAACCATGAAGTATTTAAATATTTTATTTATGCTACTTTTATCTTTTTTTATAGTTGGTTGTGCTTCTAAGATTACAGATGCATCAACTAAAGCCACGTCAAAATTGAATATAGAGGTTACTAATTTTGCAGAAGAAAGAAGTATTACAAATACTGAAAATGTTTATTTAACTCTTAAAAATACAGATGAAAGTTGGGGTGGAGAGCAACTGATTAAAAGTAACCAGCCTAAGTATTCTTTTACAATACCAGCAAAAGAAGAACTTAACTTTACACTAAATTTAATGCAAGGTGGTGGTGGTTTTTCCGCTGCTTGTGGTGCGGCGTTAAAACTTACAACTAAAGAAAACTCTAATTTAACGGCTAAATTTAATTTTATTCGTGAAAAAGATAGTGTTAAAGTTGTTGGTTGTACTTTAGATATCTATTCTGGAAACAAGTTATTAAACTCATACAAAGGTAGTTCAAACATTACCCTTTATAAAGTTAAGTTTTTATACTTGTAATTTATTTTACATTAAAAGAAAGGCTTAAATTAAATGACAAAAATAGGAACTTTAATATTTTTTTGTGGAAAAATGGGGGCTGGAAAATCAACAAAATCAAAAGAGTTTGCTTTAGAAAATAATGCAGTTTTAATATCAGAAGATGAGTGGTTGTCAATTTTATATCCTCAACAAATCTCATCTTTTGATGATTATATAAAATATTCTGCTCTATTAAGACCGTTGATTAAATACCATGTTCAAAAAATTCTTTTAACTAATACAAATGTTGTTTTAGATTTTCCTGCTAATACTATAAAACAAAGAGCATGGCTTAAAAGTATTTCAAAAGAGATAAATGCTCAACACCAATTGATATATTTAGATATTAGTGATGAACAATGTTTAAAACAAATAGCAAAAAGACGACTTGAACAACCTGAACGTTCAGCTTTTGATACAGAAGAGATGTTTTATCATGTAACTAAGTACTTTGAATCACCTTTAGAAAGTGAAGAATTAGAGATTAAAGTAATAGCTGAGAAGATATGATAAAAAACAACTATTTAAAACTTTACCTTTGATTATTGAATTTTAATCTTATTAAAAAAGCTAAGAATTATAGAAAGAATTACATATATAAAAAAGAAATAAAATCCAACTTCAATTTGGGTTACTATTTTTGACATTCCACTATTTACTGATGATAGATACACCAAAAATATTGATAAAACAAATACATCAGTCATAGACCATTTACTAAGAGCTGAAAGTAGTTTTGTAGTTTTATTTACTATTGAAACATGATTTATAAATACATTTACAAATGAAAGTAGGGTTTTAATAAATGGAAAAACTACAGAGAAAAGTAAGATAATTATTCCTACAAAATATTTTTCTTGTACATATATAAGTTTGTTTATAGATTCTATTATAGTAAGGGATTCAAACTGTAAAATTGCATCTTTTATATTTACAATATTTTGAAAATTATAATCAAGTAAAATATACATCATAAAAATAGGGCTTATAAGACCAAATACAAGACTTAGAATTGTGACACTATGTAAGTATGTTAGAAAGATCTTTTTTGAAACAACAAAAAAACTTAGAAGTGATAGAGTAATAATAGTTGCAAAGATAATTACATATTCTATTGGTTTTTCTTTTAGGTTTTCTAGTTGTAATTTTTTTGATGGTATTTCATCTTTAGTTACTTTAGGATTTTGTCCTAAAAGTGCTCCTATCAAACCATTTAACATCTCTTGTGTGTTTTTTTCTACACTATTTTTTATTGTTTGTTCTTGTGCATATTGTTTGTAGGTATTTTCATAGATTTTTGCATTTTTATATGAGTTAAAAGCAAGAAATAAAAGAGAAATGAATACAGCTGTTAAAATAAAACTTGAAATAAGATTTTTTGTCATTTGTGTTACCTTTAAATTTAAAGTGCAATTATAATCAAATATATTTAAGAGATTAAATAATATGTTAAAATGTTAATGCAAAGGATTAATATGTTTGTTGAGTTAAAAACATTATATAGTGAAATTGAAGCACAGATTTTAGTTTCTTTGTTAAAAGATAGAAATATTGAATCTATAATTGATAAAGATGATGCAGGGGGAATGCATCCTCATCTGCAAGCAACTGAAGGTGTAAAAGTATTGGTGAAAAAAGAAGATTACGATATTGCTAAATCAATTTTAGAAAAAACAAATGATAATTTGCCTTCATGGAGATGTAAAAATTGTAATGAAGTACATGAAGGACAGTTTTTAGTATGTTGGAATTGTGGAGAAAGTAAGTATTAAGATATTATTTAAGTAATAAGTGAATAAAATTCTTTTTTAATTAAAGGATTAATGATAATAGATTCAAGGGAAGTTTGCTTCACATGTTATAGACCAAAAAGTTCTTGTATGTGTTCATACATAAAAAGAATTAAAACTAAAACTAAATTTGTAATTTTAATGCATCCCAAAGAGTTTAGAAAAACAAAAAATGGAACAGGTCATTTTACAAATCTTTCATTACCTAATTCAGAGATACATATAGGAATAGATTTTACTAATCATAAAAGAGTAAATGAAATAATTGAAAATAAAAATATAAACTCCTATGTACTTTATCCAGGCCTTGATAGTATTGATTTAAATACTAAGCCAATTGGAACTAATAAAAAAGAAAATGTGATATTTATTATAGATTCCACTTGGCCTTGTTCTAAAAAAATGTTAAGACTAAGTAAAAATTTAGAGACCTTACCAAAAGTTAGTTTTCAATACACAGAAAAGTCAGATTTTAAAATCAAAACGCAGCCAAATCAATATTGTTTATCTACCATTGAATCAACCCTTTGTGTTCTTAAATTGTTGAATAAACATAATTTAGAAGATATTTCAAATAAAGAGTTTGATAATTTTTTACAGCCATTTTCAAAGATGGTTGAGTATCAAATAACTTGTTCTTTAAATAAAGAGATTAGATACAAATGAGTGGGATAAAACTTTTTTGTGATGGTAGTGTAAATCCACAAAGTAAAATTGGTTTTGGAGCTTTTTTTGTATATGATGAAAATTTAGAAAGTCAAAGTATATTTGTGAAAAAATTTGAAAATACCTCTTCAACAAAACTTGAACTAGAGGTTTTGCTTTGGGCTTTAGAAGATTTGAAAGAGTCTGAAATTACAGTATATACAGATTGTCAAAATATTTTGCAATTAGAAAAAAGAAAAGAAAAATTAGTAGGGAATGATTTTTTAACAAGTAGTGGTAAAAAAGTTAAAAATGAAGAGCTTTACAAAAAATTTTATGCAAAAATAAAGAATCTAAGTTTGAACTTTGTTAAAATAAAAGGTCACAAAAAAACTGCTTTAAAAGATGACCTTGATAAGCTTTTTAATTTAGTTGATAAAGCATCAAGAAAAGCACTTAGAGAATTTAATAAAAAAGAGAAAATATGATTATATATATACATGGTTTTGGAAGTAGTGGGCATGGCGGTAAAGCAACACTTTTTAGGGAATATTTTGAAGATGAGGTTATTGCTCCATCTTTATCATATGTACCAAATTTGGCAATAGATACTTTAGAACAACTAATTGAATTACTTTTAGAAAAAGATGAAAATGTAGGTTTAGTAGGTTCATCTTTAGGTGGATATTATGCTCTTTATTTAGCTAACAAATATGATTTAAAAGCTGTATTAATTAATCCTGCTATTTACCCATATAAAACTTTAGACAAAGTTGGTATGGCAATGAATTATTATGATAGTACATCTTTTGAAGTTACAACAGAGCATATTCAACAACTTAAAGCTTTAGAAGTAAATGAGATAAAAAATCAAGAAAATTTTATAACACTGCTTCAAACAGAAGATGAGGTATTAGATTATACTGAGGCTGAAGAAAAATTAAGTGAAAGTGAACTTATAATAGAAGAGGGTGGAAACCACTCTTTTGAAAATATAGAAAGCTATTTTAGAAAAATAGGTAGTTTTTTAGGGGAGTAGATTATTCCCCTAATATTTATATGGTACAACTTCACTTTGATAAAATTCACCTTTAATTAGTATACCATCTTCATTTGATTTTATTTTTTTTAAATCACTCTCTTCCCCATTTAATTCATATTTATATTGGTTTTCTTTAGAAGCAATTTTTATTCTACTTTGTCTTGAATTAAATTGAGTCTCCTCTTTAGGTTCAATAAATACAATTTCAGATTGAATAGATTTTATGTTTAGTTTTTGTTTTGGAACTTTTAAAAAGCATCTTGATTGTTTTATTATAAAAGTAGTTTTGTTTTGAGTATTTTTATTCCCTTCACAACTTACTTCAAATACATCTTTGTCACTTCCATAAAGTACAACTTTTGCTTGTTCAATATCTAAAGAGTCGATATTATCAATTTTTTTCCATTGGTTTTCAACTTTTGAATCAATTGTATTAGCATCAAATTTTGCATAATCAAATGGGTCTTTAATTATATTATAAATAAAAATTCCAACAGCAATAGAAACTACAATAAGGAAAATAATAATTGTAAAAATAGCCTTTTTAGTTTTTGACCATATTTTTTTACCTTTAGATTCTTTAATGGGCATATCTTCTAAATAACTATTAGCAAGTTCTTCTGGTATCCCAAATCTTTCAACAAGTAAAGAATAGCTAGCGTCACTTTCTTCAATATAACTTTCTATCTCTTTTATTATCTCTTCTCTTTTTTTATTATCAAGAACAGATAAATGATTTTTCAACTCTTTTATATAATCATTAGTTTTCATCTTATCTCCTTTAATTTTTCTAAGCTTTTATTGTGTGAATCGTAGGTTTCAATTAATCTAGGTAAAATTTTTCCACCTTTTTCACTTATTTTGTATTCTCTTTTTGGATGCCCACTTGTTTTAGGCATATTCCAAGAAGACTCTAACCATCCGTTTTGTTCCATTCTATTTAATAGAGGATATAATGTTCCCTCATTTATACTTAGTTCAACTTCTTCAAAAGCTTTTATAAGAGCTACTCCATGTAATGCTCCACTATTTTTGAGTGTAATAAGTGTACATAGTTCTATATAGCCTTTTCTAAATTGTGATAACCATTTTTTATAATCTTCTTCCATGCTTACTCCTTTTACATATCTAATTGTATCACAATTTACTATGTAATGCAAAGTAAATTGTATTAAAAATGATAAATTTACAGAATTAATTTATTAAAAGTCCTATAAAATGGGCTTCTTAAAAATTAAAAAATTTTAGATTTTTTTGAAAAGTTTATTTAGTGTTTGATTGAATAGGTATAAATATTAAAATAGTTTGAATCTATTTTAAAGTTTTTGTAGAGTTTTTACTAGTTTATAGGTGTTTATTACATCATCAAAAAATAGATTATAAAAAAGTTTGTTTTCAATAATTTTAGTTAAAAACTTTAATTTTAAAGCAATAGATTTTAACTCTTTATCAATCCCTTCTTTTTTTGTTTCTTTCATATAAATATCAATAATCTCTTTATAGTCAATATCTTTTTTTAATTCTGTTAGTGAGAATAAAAATAAAAAGAAATCTCTAAATTGAATATCTTCTAATTTAAAGTTTTTATCAAAACTATCTTCAAAATCAATGGCACTTACAACACCATTTTTAAAGGTATAATTTTTTACTTGTGGACCACCGTGGTATTCATTATTATTATGTATTTTTATCAATAGATTTAATGTATCTTTTAATCTATTTTCAAATACAGTTTTTTCAAGTTCTTTACTTCTTAAAAAACTTTTTATAGTTACCCCATTGTCTTCTAAAACAAAAACTTCACCGTTGCATCCTAAGACTTTAGGAACATTAATATTTTTTTCTTTTAGTCTTTGAAGTTTCGAAACCTCATGTATTAAAGTTTGTTCTTTTGTTTTGTTTTCAACTGGCATAAGACCTTTTATATTTGTAAAAGAATATGCCATTTTATGAAAGATATTTGATTTAGTTGCCCTTGGCCTTTTTATCCAAACAATCTCATCATTGTATGTGTGTCTAATTATCTCTTTATTGTTGATTTTTATTTCATTTAGAACAGATTTTTCAAGTTCTTTACTAACAAAAAAGTTGATATTTTTATCCATATATTTTAGTTTTCTTCTGTATATATCTCATCTAATAATGAGTCAACAAAGTTATCAGGGCTAAATTGCATTAAGTCATCAGCAGTTTCACCAGTACCTACAAAAAAGATAGGAAGTTCTAATTGATTTGATATAGAAAAAAGTGCTCCACCTTTTGCCGTTCCATCAAGTTTTGTAACTATTATTCCATCAATTCCTATCATCTCATTAAATGCACGAGCCTGTGCTATAGCTGAGTTTCCTTGAGTACCATCTAAAATCATTAGTTTTTGGTGTGGTGCATTTTCCATAGCTTTACCACAAACTTTAACAATCTTTTTAAGCTCATTACTTAAATTTGTTTGTGTTTGTAATCTTCCTGCTGTATCAATAATTACATTATCAATATTTTTTGCAATAGCTGAAGAGATAGTATCGTATGCAACTGCACTTGCATCATGTCCTTGTTTTGTTTTTACAATTGGAACATTTAATTTGCTTGCCCAAGTATCCAATTGCTCAATAGCTGCAGCTCTAAAAGTGTCACCCGCTCCAAGAAGTACAGATTTACCTTCTTTTTTACTCTTATTTGCAAGTTTTGCAATTGTTGTTGTTTTCCCTGCACCATTAACACCAATGATTAATCTTACAAAAGGTTTAGGTAAATTTGAAAGGTCTATATCAGGAGCATGTTCAAATAACATTACAAGTCTGTGTCTTAACTGTTTTCTTGTAATCATTTCAGGAAGTCCATCCATCGCTTTTTCAATGATTTCATATTCCATATCTGATTCTATTAAAAGCTCTTCAATATCATCGAAGGCAATTTTTTCTTTTTTTTGTGGTACTACAGATTTAATATTTTCAAAGGTTTTTGATAAAGCTCTAGAAAAAAAGCTTTTTGAAGCAACTTCTTCTTGAGTTTCTTCTTGCTTAGTCTCTTCTTCTTGAATCTTTTCTTCAGTTTGAATCTCTTCTTGTTTAAACTCTTGTTCTTCTACTTCTTCTTGAAGTTCTTTTTCAATTATCTCTTCATCTTTTTTATCTTTTTTCTTGAAAAAACTAAACATTTTTATTTCCCTAAAGCTTTTTTAATATCTGTTTCTATCATCTCTTCTGGAACTATACCTACATATTTTTGTACAATAGTTCCCTTTGGATCAAAAAGATACATTGTTGGAATTATTCTAACTCCACCCATTAAATCTGCAATTTTAAAATTGTTTTCAGAGTTTGTTACAATATAATTAATTTTATATTCATTTGCAAAATCAGCTAAAACTGATTTATCAGTTAATTGACCGCTTTTCTCTCCAAGGTTTACAGCAATAATTTCAAAATTATCTTTATATTTATTTTTTAAATTTATTAAATGTGGAATTTCTGCTTTACAAGGTGGACACCAAGTAGCAAAAAAATTAACAAGTATAACTTTTCCTTGAACTTCATCAACATTAAGTGTTTCATTTTTATAAGTCAAATTAATAGGTGTTTCACCTAACGTTTCTAGTTGATATTTTGTTTGTATCTCTTTTTCTTTTGATGTTTCAGTTTCAGCCTTAGGTTTATTCTCTTCTTTAGAGTCGCATCCAATTAGTAGCAGTAGGGCAGAAATTATTAAAAAAAGTAATTTTTTAAACTGCATTTTAATTCCTTGTGGGTAAAATATTTTAAGGTAAGAATTTTACCCAAGTAAGGCTTAAATATGATGAGAGATCACAAGAGTGATTTTAGAAAATCGTGTATTAAAAGATTAGAATTTCAAAGCCGTTTTTTAAAATTCTACAAAGATAAAAAAACAGTAAAAAAGATTAAAAGTTTTATAAATATTTATAAACCTAAAAACATTTTGTTATATATTCCAATGGGTATGGAAGTTGACGTTCTTCCATTAATAAATGATTTAAGGAAAACAAAAACTAATGTTTTTGTTCCTTTTATGGTTGAGGACAGTTTTAAATTAGTAAGATATAGATTACCATTACATAAAAAAAAGTTTGGTATAAAAGAGCCAAACAATTCATTTTGCAAAAGTTCTAAAATTGATCTAGCAATAGTCCCTGTTGTTGGAGTAGATAAAGAGTGTAAAAGAATTGGTTTTGGAAAAGGGATGTATGACAGATTTTTTGATAGGTTAAACTATAAACCTATAATTATTTTTACTCAATTAACGCTTTGTAAATCCGATAAAAAACTATCTAATCAATACGATATTCAAGCCGACTATATAATTACAAGTTAAGGTAAATGCCATGATGACAACAGTGATAGTAGCTTTTGTTGTTGCAATACTAAGTATAGCAATAACAATATACGTATTAAAGAAAATAAATAAAGCAAAATTTGACATCTATATTGAACAAGCAAAAGCAAAGGCAAAAGTGATTGAACATGAGGCTGAAGTTGTTTTAAAAGATGCACAAATTAAAGCTAAAAAAGATTACGATAGAGAATTTAAGGCTGCGAAAAGGGAATATGATGAGATGCTTTCTCAAATAGAGAAGAAAGAGAAAGAGTTAAATCATCATTTAGAATCAGAGCTAAGAATAATCAAAGAACAAAAAGCGGAAATTGTTGAAAAAAATGAAAAAATCACTACTTTAAAAGAGGGTTTAAAAAGACAGCAAAAAACATTTGAAGAAAAGATTGCTAAGGCAATTAAAGTATTAGAAAATGCTTCTGGACTTACTCAAGAAGAGGCAAAAGAGTTAATGCTTGAAAAAGTAAAAGAGGACTCAAGAGCACAGATTGCATCAATTTTTAGGAAAAAATACAAACTTGCAGAACAAAAGTCTAAAGATGAAGTTAATAATATTTTATCTCAAGCTGTTACAAGATATGCAGGTGAGTTTGCTGCTGAAAGACTTATTAATAATCTTCCTTTATCTGATGAGGAAACAAAAGGTAAAATTATTGGTAAAGAGGGAAGAAATATAAAAGCCCTTGAAATGTTATTAGGTGTTGATATAATTATTGATGATACTCCTAATACAATAACAATCTCTTCTTTTAATTTATATAGAAGAGCAATTGCAACAAGAACTATTCAAGAACTACTTGAAGATGGAAGAATTCAACCTGCTAGAATTGAAGAGATTTATAATAAGGTTAAAAATGAGTTTGATAAAAACATCTTAAAAGAGGGTGAAGATGTTATTATGGAACTTGGAATTAAATCTATGCATCCAGAACTAGTTAAATTAATTGGTAGATTAAGATATAGAGCTTCATATGGACAAAATGCTCTTAAACATACACTTGAAGTTGCAAACCTTGCAGGACTTATTGCCGCACAAATGGGTGGTGATACAGTGCTAGCTAGACGTGCTGGTATTTTACATGATATTGGTAAAGCTTTAACTCATGATATGCCAGGTTCACATGTAGATTTAGGTGCAGAAATTTGTAAAAGATATGATGAGCCACCAACTGTTATTAATGCAGTTTATGCTCACCATGGACATGAAGAACCAATCAATGTAGAATCAGCTGCTGTTTGTGCTGCCGATGCACTTAGTGCCGCAAGACCAGGTGCTAGAAGAGAAGTTTTAGAAAGCTTCTTAAAAAGAGTAGAAGAGGTTGAAAATATTTCAACTAGTAAAACTGGTGTAATTAATGCTTATGCAATTAACGCTGGAAGAGAAGTTAGAGTAATAGTAAAAGCTGAATTAGTAAATGATGATGAAGCTGTATTACTTGCAACTGAGATTGCAAAAGAGATTGAAGAAAAAGTTCAATATCCAGGGGAAATTAAAGTTAATGTAATCAGAGAGCTACGAGCTCAATCATACGCAAGATAAGCTTCATCTTTTAACTTTACTTTGCGTTGAACGAAAAAATTTAAGTACTCACTTACTTGATGTAAGCTCCCACTTAAATTTTTTCATTCGCCTTAATTAAAACAAAAATCTAAAGCTTCTCTTGCCTATGAAAAACTTATTTTTTGACACTATTTAAAACTATTTTTCCTATTCTTTTTAACTGTATAAATCCAAAGAAAATTTACAACTACAACACACACAACACTTGAAAATATACCTACAACTATAGCTCCACTCCAAAGGCATAGTGCAATATCACCAAAATTATCATACATAGAATCAAACTCAAATTTTACGGGGTTTTGTGGATTTATTAATAGTTTTCCAATTTGATATTCAAAATAAAATAGTGGGGGCATTGTTATTGGATTACTAATAAATATTAGTGCAAAACTAAGGGGAAGATTAACACTAAATATAATTGCTAAAAGTGTAGATAATACCATTTGCAAAGGCATTGGTAAACAAGCTACAAAAATACCAATAAAAACACCACCTAAAACTTTTTTCCTTGATAAACTCCATAAATCTTTATTATCTAATAGTTTTCCAAATATTTTTAAAAATCTTTGTTCTTTTATTTTTTCATGACTTGGTAAAAATTTTTTCAATCTTTTTTTTGGCAAAAATACCCTTTTATATATAAATCGCGAAATTTTATCTAAAATTGGTATTTTTTTTGATTACATGATTTATAAAAATAAAATTAATAAGTAAAAATTTATTTTGAAGAAACAATACTTACTATTTTAAATGGATTTGTTTTATTCTCTTTTGCAATCTCACTAATAGATTTACCTTCACCAACAATTATATTTTGAGCTTTTAATTTCTCAACGGCCTTATTATAATCACCATTTAATAATTGAAAAGTAATAGCACTAGGTCCATTTAGAACTCTACCCATCATAACACCTTTAGGATTTTCACCTTTTCCTAAACTATTTATAACAAATACTGAACTAACTACAATAGTAGTTGTTATTGCAAATAAAAATACTTTTTTTGAAAAATAGTTTTTCATTGCTTTCCAATTAGCTATTACGTGAAATAAAGCTGCTGCAACAAATACTAAACCTAAAATCTCATGTAACTCTTTTACATATTTGTCATAAAAGTGAAAAAACATCATCACTCCACTTATACCAATTACTAAAAACATTAATGTTGTAAAAGATGTTGCATAGTCTCTAATTTTGAAAATTTTCATAATAATCCTTCTTTTTTAATGATAAAATTGTATATTATTAAAATTACAAAAATTTAACTCAATATTAACTCAATTTTAACAAGACTTACTTCAAATTAAATCCTCAACATATTTTAAATATAATGTCACAAATTTAAATTACAAGAGAATTATGAAAAACAATAAACCAACAACAAAAATAATTGCAGGAAAATATAAAGGTAAGGTTTTAGAACTTCCGTCATTAGATGTTACAAGAAGTTCAAAAGCAAGGTTAAAAGAGTCACTTTTTAATGTTTTACAATTTGACATAATAGATAAGATTTTTATAGAAAGTTTTGCAGGGAGTGGAAGTATTGGACTAGAGGCAATTAGCCGAGGTGCAAAAAAAGCATATTTTGTAGAACTTGATAAAAATTCATATAAAATATTAACAAAAAACTGTAAAGCAGTTGAACCTGAATCATGTCAGACAGCTATGGGAGATACTTTTGTTCAAACACCTTCAATAGTAGATTCCCTTAAAAACAGTGATGAGGAATTGATTGTATATATAGACCCACCATTTGATTATCGAGATGGTATGGAAGATATTTATACTAAGTCATTTGAGATGATTAAAAAATTTAAAAATGAAAATATTTACATGATTATTATTGAACATGTAAGTACTTTAGATATTCCAGAAGAATTAGGTCTTTTTACACTAAATAAAACAAAGAAATTTGGAAAAAGTTCACTTTCATATTTTAGTTTAAGAGAAGAATAAAAATGGTAAAAGCGGCATCATATATCTTAATATCTTTGATTTTATTGGTATTTTTTATGCCGTTTTTTTATACGGTATCACCCTATGAATTAAACCCACAAAGAATACTTGAATCACCTTCTTTAACTCATTTTTTTGGCACTGATAGATTAGGACGTGATGTTCTTGCAAGAGTTTTAAATGGTGGTCAAACTTCACTTATAATAGGTTTTTTAAGTGCATCTATTGCTTCATTAATTGGACTTTTTGTAGGGATAAATGCTGGATTTTTCAAAGGAAATATTGATAAAACAATTACAATATTAATTGACCTTTTTTTAACTTTTCCTACTTTCTTTTTACTTCTTGCCCTTGTTTCATATATACAAGCATCAGCTTTAGTTTTGATAATCGTAATTTCAATAACTGGTTGGATGGGAATGGCAAGACTTATTAGAAGTGAGAGTTTTGCAATAGGAAACAAACCTTTTATAAAAATTTTAAAACTAGCAAATGTTTCAAAAACCAAAATAATCTTTAAATATTTTGCACCACTTTTAGCTCCAATATTTTTGATATCTTTTACCTTTGGAGTGGGAGGTTCAATCTTAGCTGAATCGGGACTTTCTTTTTTAGGTCTTGGAATTAATCCGCCCCAAATGTCTTGGGGAAGTTTATTAAGTGATGGTAAAGCTGTCATTGATATTGCTTGGTGGGTTAGTTTTTTTCCAGGTCTAATGATATTTATAGTAACTTTTTGTTTAATGCAGATTTCTGATTTTTTACAAGAAAAAGCAAATACAAAAGAGATTCAACAAACTTAATAACTACTTTAAACTAAAATGTAATTTATGTGAAACTTTAAAGCAATTTTTTTATATACTTTCAACTTCAAAATTTTATTGAAGGATTTAAATTGAGTAGATTTTTAAAAATCTTTTTATTATTAGCTATTGTTCCTATTATATCGTTAGCTGAAACCAAAGATAGTACATCTGTTTATGGTGCTTTTACTTTACTTCCACCTCTTGTTGCAATTGTATTAGCTTTTGTTACTAGAAATGTAGTGTTTTCGCTATTTATGGGGATTTTTACAGGAACTTTTATTGTAAATATTAGTGGAGAAAATATTTTTTCTTCATTATTTAATATATTTGTAGATATTTCATCAAAAATGGTAGGTTCCCTTGCAGATTCTTGGAATGCAGGTATTGTTTTACAAGTACTTACAATTGGTGGTATGATTGCGGTTATCACTAAAATGGGTGGTCCTAGGGCGATTGCAGAAAAATTAGCAAAAAAGGCAAAAACTCCTGCAAGTGCACAAATCTATACTTGGATTATGGGATTTTTTATATTTTTTGATGATTATGCAAATTCCCTTGTAGTTGGACCAATTATGAGACCTGTTACAGATAAATTAAAGATTGCTAGGGAAAAGTTAGCATTTATTATTGATGCTACTGCTGCTCCTATTGCTGGACTTGCATTAATTTCAACTTGGGTTGGTTATGAATTATCATTGATTAAAGATGCTTATAGTGTAATTGGACAGCCAGAGATAAATGCCTTTGCAATTTTTGTTGAAACATTACCTTATAGATTTTACAACATTTTAATGCTTGCTTTTGTTTTCTTTTCAGCTATTACATTAAGAGAGTTTGGACCAATGCATAAAGCCGCAAGTAGAGCTCATCATAAAGGTGAAGTTACTGACCCTAATTCAGCATTAAATGAATTAATGAATCAAGAAAACTCTTACATGTTACCAAAAGAGGGTATTAAATATTCTGTATTTAATGCAATTATTCCTATTGGAGTTTTAATTGTTGTTGCTTTTGTTGGATTTTACATAAATGGTGTATCTTCTTTAGAAGGTGAAGCATTAAAAGCTGTTCAAGCTAATCCATACTCTTTTGCTTCAATTAGGGATGCTTTTGGTGCTGCTGATGCTTCTATTGTAATTTTTGAAGCGGCATTACTAGCTTCAATTGTTGCTATTGCAATGGGTCTTCAACAAAAACTATTTTCTTTACATGAAGCGATTGAAACATGGGTTTATGGTGTAAAAGCACTTGTTATTACTGCAGTAATTTTAATTTTAGCTTGGTCTTTAAGTGCTGTAATGAAAGAATTGGGAACGGCAGCTTATTTAGTTCAATTATTATCTGAAACTACACCACAATTTATTTTGCCTACAATAATTTTTATTTTAGGTTCAATAATTTCATTTTCAACTGGTACATCATATGGTACTATGGGTATTTTAATGCCCCTTACAATTCCTTTAGCAAATGCAATTGGTATTAATACAGGACTTGAAGGTGTTGATTTACATAATTATATTGTTTTAAATGTTGGGGCAGTTTTAACAGGGGCAATTTTTGGTGACCATTGTTCTCCTATTTCAGATACTTCAATTTTATCATCTATGGCTTCATCTTGCGATCATATGGATCATATCTCTACACAGTTGTATTATGCATTGTTTGTTGGGATTGTTGCTGTAGTTTGTGGATATCTACCTGCTGCATTTGGTGTATCTGTGTATATCCTTTTACCACTTAGTTTAGCGGTGATATTCTTAACAATTAGATTTTATGGGAAACCATATCTAAATAAATAAAAAGAGATTTTTCTCTTTTTATATTTTTTTTAAAATTGAATCTAAAAGGGATGTTGATAAAATTCTTTTTGCAAAACCTAAGATATATGTTGCAGTCGTAACATAATATCTAGGTTTTGGTTTATCTGTATTCATAATTTTTAGAATCTTCTCAGCCACAGCGGATGCAGGAAGATTAAATGGAGTATCATCTTTATCATTATTTAATCTTTCATTTAATTGTGTCTCATACTCTTTTTTAAAAGCACTATTTTTTTGGTCAATATTTTCTTGGAATTTTTTAACTGCATTTTCTCTAAATTTACTTGTAACAGGACCTGTATTTATTGTAGAAATGAAAATTTTTGTCTTATCTAATTCAAGTCTTAAGGTATCGGCTAAGCCTTCAATAGCATATTTTGAGGCATTGTAGGCACCTCTAAATTTTAATGAAATTATCCCTAAAACTGAAGAATGTTGAATAATCTTACCATACCCTTGTTTTCTCATATATGGTAATACTTGACAAGTAACTTCATGCATACCAAATACATTTGTTTCAAATTGTCCCCTTAATACTTCAACTGTAATATCTTCAACGGCACCTGGTTGTCCAAAACCTGCGTTATTAAAAACTGCATCAATTTTTCCATCCTCTTCATAAATAGTTTTTAGGGCATATGAAATTTGTTCTTTGTTTGTTACATCTAATAAAAAAGTTCTAAACCCTAAAGATTCTAAGGTTTTTACATCTTCTTCTTTTCTTGCACTTGCATATACTTTTATACCTTCATTTTTTAGCATTTTTGCAGTTTCTAAGCCTATCCCACTTGAGCATCCAGTTATAAGTATATTTCTCATTGTAAGTTTCCTATTTTAAAGTTAATTATTTTTAAAAATGGTATTATATCAAAAAAATTAGAAGGCATAATGAGAGATAAAATCATAATTTTTAGTGGTGCAGGCTTAAGTGCAAGTAGCGGTATTTCAACATTTAGAGATAGTGATGGACTTTGGGAAAATCATAACATAGATGAAATATGTAGTGCAGGGTGCTTAGATTGGAATTATAATGCAACAATAAACTTTTATAATCAAAGAAGAGTTGATATAAAGGATAAACTTCCAAATAATGCCCATAAAATGATTGCAAGACTTAAAGATAAATACCCTGATAAAATTGAAGTTATCACTCAAAATGTTGATGATTTACTAGAAAAGGCTAACTGTAAAGATGTGATTCATTTACATGGTTTTCTAAAAGAGCTCAGATGTATGGCTTGTGATGAAATCTTTCATATAGGATATGAGATTCAAGACAATTCAAACTCAATTTGTAATAAATGTGCTTCTAAACTTCGACCAAATATAGTCTTTTTTGGTGAAGCGGCTCCTATGTATGAAAAACTATATTCACTTTTAGAAAAATGTGATTTATTAGTTATTATTGGGACTAGTGGAAATGTTATTGATGTTAATTATCTTTCACATTTTGCAAACTATTCAATTTTGAATAATCTTGAACCAAGTTCTATTATATATGAAGAGAATTTTGAAAAAATATATTATGAAGATGCAAACACCGCATACAAAAAAATTGAAGAAGATATTGAAAATTATATTATGAAAAGAGAAAATGACTAAAAAAGATTTAAAGATAAAAGAACTATTAGACAAAGAAGTTCTATGTAGAGACAAGACTAATGAGTTATCTTATGATAGACCTGACCCTTTGTTAGTTGCAAGTAGATTTGATGATGAATACAAAATACTTATATGTGCTCTTTTTGGATATGGCAAAGCTAGTTTAATAGTAAAATTTTTAGATTCTTTAAATTTTGATTTACTTGAACAAAGTGAAGATATTATCAAAAAAGAGTTATCTAATTTTTATTATAGATTTCAAAACAGTAATGATGTAATTAAAATATTTCAAACCTTTAGAAATATGAAACAAGAATATAGTTTAAATGAAATATTTAAAAATACTTATGAAAAAGAGAATGATATTCTTGAATCATTGGATTCAGTAATTAGAAAAATTAATGAAATAGCAAGTTATGAATCTCAAGGATTTAAGTTTTTAGTTTCAAGTCCTTTTAAAAGAGATAAATCTGGAAAAATAAAAGAGATTGGAAATGCTCCTTATAAAAGATGGTTTATGTATCTTAGATGGATGGTTAGAGAAGATAATCTTGATTTAGGTATATGGAAAGGAGTCAATAAAAAAGATTTGATATTACCTTTGGATACTCATACCTTTAATGTTTCAAAAAGAATTGGACTTTTAAACAGAAAAACATATGATTTGAAAAGTGCAATGGAGATTACACAGAAATTAAAACTCTTTGATAATCAAGATCCAATAAAATATGATTTTGCATTGTATAGAATTGGCCAAGAGAAACTTGTTTAATTTTATTTTATAGTTACCTCTACTCTTCTATTTATTTTTTTTGGTACTTCATCTCGTGTTTTGACTAAAGGTGCAGATTCTCCATAATAGTCCACTTCAATTAACTCATTAGGTATTTTATTTTTGATAAGAATCTTTTTAATATAGTTTGCTCTTTTTAGGGATAATCTTTTATTGTATTGGTTATCTCCTGCTCTATCAGTATGACCAATAATATGTATATAGTTTATATTTTCTTTTTTTATATTTTCAATTATTTTCTTAATTTCTTTTTTTGATTTTGGAACAACTTTTGTTGAATCCCATTCAAAATATATTAGATAACTTTTTGGTTTTTTAGGAAGTGCTGCAATTGAGTCTTTAAACTTTTCTTGAACCTCTTCATGTGTTAGAATTGATGAGTCTCCATCAATAGCATTTACTTGCTCAAATGGTTTATCTATAACAAATTTTTTATCTTCATTTTGAATCTCTATTTTCCCTACTTTATCTCCATCTTCTGGAAGTAGTACAACGTTTACTTTTGAACAGGCTGTAAAAAAGAATAATGATAAAACAATAGTAATAAAAATTTTCATAAATACCCTTTTAGTCTACGCTAATTAAAAAATGTGTACCTCTAATACCTATAGAAGCTGTTTTTGCTTTTATTTTCATAGCATCAGGATTTAATTTTGGCATTAATCCTGTTAAACAGGATAGTGTTCCTTTTGTAATTCTTGATATAAAAGCTTCCTGTTTTTCTTCTGGATTAAATGTATATTCTTCAATAATAAATTCAGTATTTTTCCCAAGAGAGATTAGAGTATTATCTTTAAATATAATCCCAACAGAGCTGTTGTTTTTTGTAATAATTATATCTTTTGGATATATTTTAACGCCAGTTTTTACTATAATAATTTTGTTATCTCTTTTTATAATCGCCTCACCTGTCAGTTTTTTTATAAAACCTGAATTTTCAATAGCTAATGAGATAGAAAAAAAACCAACAACCAATAACATTAATAAGGCTTTCATATGGACTCCTTAAATTATAGTACCATCCTCCAGTATAATCTTATCTCTACCTGTTTCTTTTGCTTCATACAATAACATATCAGCTTTTTGAATAGTACTGTCATAGCTATTATGATTATTTCTAATTGCAACACCAGCAGAAAAAGTTAAATGTATTTTTTGATTTTTATATATAAAATCATTGTCTTTTATGATTGATTTGATTCTTTTTAGATACTTTAAAAGTTCTCTTTTTAGATTAAAATGGATAATAGCAACAAACTCTTCTCCACCATATCTTCCTACAATATCAAGTTCTCTAGTGTTTTTACTCAAAACTTTTGCAAAGGTAGATAAAATTATATCTCCAGCATCATGTCCATATGTGTCATTAACTTTTTTAAAGTGATCTAAATCAAAGAAAACAATAGCATATTGGGTATTGTTTCTCATAAATGTATTTTCTATCTTTTTAACAGAATTTTCGTAGGCACCTCTACTTAAAACTCCTGTCAAATGGTCTATTAAACTCTCTTTTTTTGTTTTTTCTAATTCTTGTTCTAGTTTTTTTACTTTTTGTTCTAAAGTTTCAACTTTTGATTTACCTGAGTTTAATTTTTCTCCAACATTTGACATCTCATTTTCAATAGATTTAGCTGCATCAATTAATTGATTTTGTAAATCACTAAGACTTTTCATCCCATCTTTCATATCAATTGATTCAATTTTTGATTTGATATTTGATACTTCATTTGAGCCTTTATCACTACTATGAATAGCATCACTAAAATATTGTCCCATCAAAGTTAAAAGTTTTGCAATTTCTGAGGTTTTTTGTTTAACAATATTTTTATCAGCTTCAAATCTCTTTGTAATAAAGTCTTGCATCTCTTTTTGAATATCATCTTCAAATATAAGTGCAGGTGAATCACCAATTTTTATAGTGAATCTTTCTAAATCTTTGTCTACATCAATACTAATTGAGGGCTTTAAAGAGTTGTTAAAAAGAAGTGCAAGGTTGTTAATATTTTCTTTAGAGACTCTATTTAATAATATTGGAATCATATCTTCAATAGTAGTAATATTTTTTGATTCTATCTCTAATTGTTCATTTTTGCTTAATTTTTTAACAAGTTTTTTAAATTGTTCACACTCTTCAACCGTAAAATTATATACATGAGAGATTTTACAAAACTCTTTATGATATTCATTTGGTGTTGCTGGAATATTCTTTTTATGAAGACTTATTATAGTCTCTTTTACAATCTCATTTACTTTATTAGTATCCATGTTTGAATTATTAACCTAAAAGTTTTTTTGTCATCTCATTTATTCTTTTACCATCGGCAACACCTGCAAATTTTTTGCTTGCTTGTCCCATGATTTTACCCATATCTTTCATTGATGTTGCACCAAGTTCTGCAATAAGTTCTTTCATCCCTGTTTCAAGTTCTTCATCAGTTAACTGTTTTGGCATATATTCTTTGAAAACATCAATTTGTTCTTGTTCTTTTTGAACTAAATCATCTCTAGATGCATCTTTATATTGAACTACAGCTTCTTCTCTTTGTTTTATTCCCTTTTGTATAAGTTTTAAAACTTCTGAATCATCTAGTTCTCTTCTTTCATCAACTTCAATTTGTTTTATCATTGTATTAATCGCTCTAATTGAGTCTCTTTTTACAATGTTTTTCTCTCTCATTGCTGTTTTTAAATCATCTTTTAATATTTGTTTTAAACTCATTTATAACCTTTTTAAATTATTTTAAATTATATCTTATTTGGAATTAAAGCTTTCAACTAGTTCTTCTAATTCTAAAAATCTTTCAACCTTTATTTCATAAATAGCTTCAGTCTCTTCAAGTTCTTTAGAAACTGCTACTATTCCTCTTTGTTCATAACATTCAGGATTCGAAAGACATTGATTTATCTCTTCAATTTTTTCTTCAAGTTCTTCAATCTCTTTAGGTAAACTATCATATTCCCTTTGGTCTTTATATGAAAGTTTGTTTTGTTTTTTAGGAGTATTTATTTGCTTAGTATTATTTTCACTTTTTAATGATTCTTTTTCTAAATCATCTAAATCTCTTAACTCTTTTTCAATCTCTAAGTATTCTGTATAAGCTTGGAAACTCTCTTCAACAATACCATTCCCTTTGAAAACAAAAAGTTTTTTTGCAATTTTATCTACAAAATATCTATCGTGAGATACAAATATTAAAGCCCCTTGGAAGTTTTGCAAGTATTCTTCCAAGATATTAATTGTCGGAATATCCAAATCATTTGTAGGCTCATCTAGAATTAAGCAATCAACTTTTTTAGTAAAAAGTAGGGCAAGGGCAACTCTATTTTTCTCTCCACCACTTAATACACCAATTTTTTTGTCAAGGTATTCTCTAGGGAATAAAAAGTTTTTCAAGTATCCGTAAACATGCATATTTCGGCCATCATCTAAAATAACTCTATCTCCACCATTTGGACAGAAAGTTTCCATTAGATTTTTGTCATCATTTAACATTTCTCTTTGTTGGTCAAAGTAACCAATGTTAAAATCACCTTTTTTAAATCTTCCGGAATCAACTTTTAGTTTTTCCATAAAGATTTTAAGTAGAGTTGATTTTCCACTTCCATTTGGACCTACTATTGCTATTGTGTCTTTTTGTAAGATTCTTGTTGTGAAGTCGTTTATTAATTCTTTATCACCTAAAGACTTTTTGATATTGTCTAATTCATAAAGCATTTTTCTTTTATTTTGTTGTTTCTCTTCACTATTAAATGCTTTTTGTTCCCTTTGAAGTTCTAAAGACATTTTTCTAATAGCTGCTGGATTTGATTTGGCCTTTTTCTTTAAATCAAAATATTCTGCTTTTCTTCTTTCGTTTCTTTTTCTTCTAGCTGTAACACCACGTTGCATCCAGTGAGCTTCTCTTTTCACAAGTCTTAAAAGATTTTCATGGTCTTTTTGCATATTTTCAAGCATTTGTGCTTTTTGCTCTAAATAAGAAGAATAACCACCATTAAACTTTTTAAGATTTCCCCCTTCAACTTCTACAATTGAAGTAGCAATATTATCAATGAAATATCTATCGTGAGAGATAAAAAGTAAAGTAAAGTTGTTTTTTAGAAGTAAACTTTCTAAAAACTCAACCATATAAACATCAAGGTGGTTTGTAGGCTCATCAAGAAGTAAAACATCAGGTTTTTTTAATAATAATCCAGCAAGACTAACTCTTCTTTGTTCTCCCCCACTTAAAAGATTTACATCTTTATCTTCATACTCTTTTAGTTTAAACTCTTTTAAAACTCGTTCAATAGTGTTATCTAAATCCCAGGCATTGTGAAAATCAATAAATGTTGCAAGTTCACTTTGTCTTCTTAATAATTCTTGATTTTCATAATCTGTAGCAACTTTTACTGTAATCTCTTCATACTCTTTTTTTGCTGCTTTTAATTCTGTAAGTTGTGCTTCAATTGCATCTCTAACTTTTAGGTTTGCTTCGAATTTTGGTTGTTGGTCAAGCATTTCAATTTTCAAAGATTTATCAATTGAGATTTCACCGTAGTCTGGTTCTGTTTGTCCCATAATTATCTTAAAGAGTGTAGATTTACCTTGACCATTTTGTCCTATAACTGCAATTCTTTGACCTTGCGTTAGAGTAAAATTTGCATCTTTTAAAATGACTTTTATATCATATTGTTTTGAAATGTTTTGTAAGTCTATTAGTGCCATTTTATTTAATTAATCCCTTAGATAATATTTTTTGAGTAGTTTGTATTAGACTATTAAATAAGTATAAGAAAAATTTGTCTATACAATAATAAAGTACTTTTATTTAAGTACAAATTGTATCTAATTTATGTTATAAATTAATTGAATAAGATAATAAATTTTATTTACTGTTTTTCGGCGTCGAAGTTACCTTTGATTTGGATATTATCAGATGAACTCATATTAACTTCACCTTTAATTAAGTCTGCTTCACTTCCATAGATTTTACCAGAGCCTCCACTTCCTTTTGTAGTTCCTGTTGGTGATAAATCAAAAGTTGATTTTGAAGTATTAATGTCACCATCAAAGGTTAATGTTCTAGAAGTACTGTCTCCTACATCATTAATTTTAATTTCACCATTTGATATTTGATTATTAGTTTTTCCAAAATCAATATCCATCTGAATAGTTGTATCATCAGGAATTTCAACTTTTTTATTATTAACATTTTTTAGATATTGCTGTCCGTTATTAAAACCATAATTATTAAAATCCCCTTTGTATGTTGCAGTTGAATTATTGTTTTCAAAATATGATTCGGGAGTTAGTTCAGATAAGTCATCATCTATAGTATTCTCAATGGCTGATTCTGCTGATTCTGCTGATTCTGTTGATTTTGTTGATTTTGTTGATTTTGTTGATTTTGTTGATTCTGCTTTTTCTGCTTTTTCTGCTTTTTCTGCTTTTTCTGCTTTTTCAGGCCTATCTTCTTTTATTGTAATATTATCTACAGCCAGATTACTTTTAATTGATATACTTTTATTTATATTTTTAATATCACTTGGTTTTATAGTTTTTACTTCAAGTTTATTTGTATTTTGGTTAACTGAAATAAATTCTCCAGCATTTATAGATGTACTTAAGTTTGAATTGTTTTTTTGAACAAATATTCTACCTTCTGTACAAAAAATCTTTTCTTGATTATCCTCTATACTTATTACTATTTGTGTACCTCTAATTCCAATAGAAGCAGTTTTTGTTTTCAGAAGAAAATTTTCAGGAGCTTTTTTCCCAATCTTTCCAGTGATTGTTTTAAATGTCCCTTTAAACATATTAAATTTTGCTTCAAATTTATTGTTTTCTTCATCATATAGATAATTATATATTTGAAATGTTGAGTTGTTCCCAATAGAGATAATTGTATTATCTTTAAATAATAATTGTACTTTTGTATTGTTTGATGTCTTTATTTCATCATGTTTTAAAAGTATAGATTCTTTTGTAAGATCAATTGTTTTTCCCTCTCGAGTTATTGTAGCATCACCTACAAGAGCAACAACTTTTGCAACATTTGCAAATACAGATGTTGAAAAGAGCAATAGGGTTAAAAAAATTATTTTAATAGAAAAAGTATTCATTTTGAACTCCTCAAATAAATTATTTTACCACTGTATAGCTTTAAGATAATTTAACTTAATTGCCTTTTCATCATAAACATAGGCATCTTGGTTTGAGTTATTTTTTAAATATGAAGTACTTATATTTATAAAATTATCTTTATTTAATGCATGACTTAAAGATAACTCAACTAAGTGTTGTTTATCTTCTCTTTTAGATTCAAAGAAATTATTTTCATATTTATACTTACTATAATTGAGTTGATATTTTAGATTAATTTTATTATTTTTATTAATATTATAAAAAAGATTTAAACCATTTCCAATTGTATATTTATCTATATCAGTTCTTATATTTTTATCTCTTATATTTTTATATAGATTTGTATAATAATTCATATTTTTAAATAAATTAATTTTTCCAAATAATTGAATTTTATGAAAGTCTTTTTCTTTGTTTACATCACTAATATATTGCACTTTTTGGTATTTTAAATTTATAAAGAAGTCTTTATTTGTAATTTGAGGGCTAATAAAATAAGAATTAAAATCTTCCCCTGATTTAATTATCCTTTCTATACCAAAACCTAATGCATATAGATAATCTTTGTCTAAATAAGATAAAGTGGGTTTATAAGATAGTAAAGTTATATTTTCATCTGTTTCATTAAAGTAGTTTTTGTTATAAACTAAAAATGAGTTTTTTAATCTAAAGGTATCATCTTTAAAATAATTATAAAAGTTTAAATCTAACATTTCACTATGTGCACTATCTGAAATTGGATCCTCACCTTTAACTAATATATCATTTAGTCCAGGTAGTCTATATTCAGGAGATAAAAGACCATTATTTATATTTGTACTTCTACTTAAACCTACTATAATATTTGCACTACCTCTCATTTTATTATTTAAAATTTTTAAGTACTCTGTTATTTGGGTTTTAATCTCGGGGTTTATATTAGAAGAAAGAAGTTTATTAAATTCAATTTTAGCTTCTTTTTTTTGTTTTAATTTATATAATATTCTAGCATAGTCATATCTTGCTTGATTGAAATCAGGGTTTATTATTAAAACCCTTTCGTATGCAGCCATAGCTTCATTATACTTTTTTATTTTGAAAGCACTTTTTGCTAAAAAATAGTTTACATTTAGATTGTAATTATTTTCCAAAAAAAGCTTATTAAAAAGTTCATAAGATTTTACAAATTGCTCTGTATTGTACATAGTTACTGCTGTAATATATTTATTAGATTGTTCAAGATTTTGCTTATATGGTTCTTCATTTTTTATTTTTTCATTTTTTACTTGAATTACATTATAGTTAGGTTTTTTATCAAAAACTTTTATATAGCTGTTTTGATAATTATTTGTTAAATAAAGAAGTTTTTGAATTCTTTTTGCTTTTTCTAAAGTTTCTATATCTCTTATTAATAGGGTATAACTTTTATCGTCTCTTTGATGAATTATTGTTTCAAAAGAATCAGGAATATGAAATTTAATATTCTCATAATGTTCTTTTGCTGATTGTAAAGAATTTGTTGAAGTAAGATACAGGGTATAATTTTCTGCATAAACTAAAGTTGTTAATAAAAAAAATAATAAAAGTTTTTCTTTCATGCATCGATCTCGTTTTGATTAATTAAAAATTATTATATCAAAAAAAAATAAATAAACCAGTATATTAGATTTTCGAATGATGTTCGTATATACCATTAAAGTTAGTTGGTGGTGAAAGTATAAATTCTTTGCATCTATTAATATAAATTTGATATATTTTTTTATTCGTTTTTTTATCATAGTTTTCTAAATTTTCAAAAATCTCTAATGCTTCTTTAAAGTTTGAGTTTCTGTAAAGATTAATTGCTTCATGATAAAGTTCTAACTCTTTTTTTAGTTCTTCTTCTGGTTCTCCCAAATCAATTACTTGCCATATCTCTACAGGCTTTTTCTTCCCTTTAACTTTTACTAAGTCAAGAAATCTAAAAGTATAATCGTTTTTTAGTTGCTCTTTTGTAAAATTTGAAATATTAAGTTTAGAATCATAAAATATACATAGTGATTCTAATCTTGCTCCAAGATTAATAGCATCTCCAATTACTGTATAATCACTTCTACCTTTACTACCCATTTCCCCTACAATTGCTTTTCCTGTATTAATACCTATACCCATATCAATAGGAGGCTTATTTTCTCTTTTAAGTTTTCTATTTAGTGGGATAAGTTGTTTTATTTGTTTAAGGGAAGCAGTTACAGCTTTATCTGCATGATTTGATACTTCTGCAGGAGCATTCCAATAGGCCATTATTGAATCACCAATATATTTATCTATTGTTCCTTCATATTCTGTAATGATATTACTCATTGGCTCCATATATTCATTCAGATATGTAATAAGTTCATTTGCATTATCCATTTGTTCTGAGATATTTGTAAAATTTCTAATATCACTAAAAAAAACTGTTACTTCTTTTTCTTCTGCTTGAAACTCATTATTATCAATATCTTTTAAAAGGTTTTCCATAACTGACTTTGAAACTTTTGAAGCAAATTTTTTCTTTATGGCTTCTTCTTTTTTTATTTCATAAAAGTAATCAAACAGTGTAACAACTATGGCTGCTATAACAATTGAAAAAAGAGGGAAAAATATATTTAAAACTAAACCATAAGTAAATAATAGATTATAAAGAACAAAAACAGTTCCTCCTAATAAAAAAAGAGTTATAATCGGATTTAACCAAAATGGTAAATATGTTATTAATAAAACAGTTAAAATTGTTAATAAAAATATAATCCAGATATTAGCACCATCAACCCATGACTCTTTTGCTAAGAAATCACCAACCAAAATATTATCAATAGCATTAGCATGAACTTCTACCCCTGGATAAACTGATTCAAAAGGTGTTGCTCTAAGGTCTAGTAATCCAACTGCCGTAGTTCCAATTAATGCAATTTTTCCTTCTAGTTCTTTCTTCTGAATTGAACCATTTAAAATATCTTTTGCGGAATAATATTTAAAGCTTTTTGATTTTCCTCTAAAATTTATTAAAAGTCTTCCATATCTGTCTGTAGGAATTGTTAAATTATTTAATTTTATATTAACTATCCCATTTTCATCATAATTGACAATTACTTTTTTAGTTTTTGAAATTAAACGAATAACTTCTAAAGATAAAGATGGGTATATCATATCTTCATAAGATATTATAAGTGGAACACTTCTTATTACTCCTGATTCATCAGGTATGTTATTAAAAAACCCACTTGTATATGCTTTGTTTTGAATCTCTGGCACATTTAATATTGCCCCTTTTGCTTTTAATAAAAAGTCATCGCCTAGTTTTTTATTCTTTTCAATAAAAATTGCAGGAATTTGGGGAGCCTTTTTATCTATATATTTATTTTCTGTAAATTCAAATACATAACCTAATATTGTAGGTGTATTTGCAACAGTATTTCCTAAAATTAAATCATAGTTAGGGGTGTTTTCTCTAGATATGCCATATTTTTTAAATACTTTATGGGGTGAACTTTTATCAGGTTCAGCAAAAACCATATCAAAAGCAATTAATCCTATATCCATATTTGTAAGGTTTTTTAATAATTGGGATACTTTAGGTCTAGACCAAGGCCATTGTCCTACCTCTTTTAAAGATGCTTCATCAATATTAATGATTACAATATTATCTTCATGGGGTATTTCTCCTCTTAGGGTAAAAAAATAATCTCTTAGTCTATTATCTATAGAATTTGGAAGTTTAGTAAAATTAATATATATTGTAGAAATTATAAAGCTTAGGATAATTCCTAAACCTAGAAAAATCATAAATTTTTTTAATAGATTTTTTTTATTCATAATAAAACTATCATAACCTAGTCAATTTGAGATGGTTTTAATTCTTCATGTATATATTTTTTAAAGGCGTCACTTTGAAAGAAAAACTCTAAAAGATTTCCATCTATTTCATTGTCTTTAACCATAAATGAGAGGATTTTATATACTTCTGATAGTTTTTTACCTTCTTTGTATGGTCTATCACTTGCTGTTAATGCTTCAAATATATCTGCAAGTATCATAATTCTATCTTCAAGGCTTAAGTCTTTTTCTCCTAATCCTCTTGGATAACCTTTTCCATTTAGTTTTTCATGATGGTTTGCAGCAATATTAAGAACATTACTGTATTTTTTAGGGAAAGGTAATGATGATAACATCTGAAATGACAAATTAGCATGGGAATTCATTATCTCTTTTTCTTGGTTTGTTAATGTTCCTTTTCTTATTGATAAATTCTCAATCTCATTTTTACTTAGAAAATCTATTTTTTCTCCATCAAGGATATATGAGTATTTTGAGATTGCTAAAATTCTATCAATCTTTTCTTCATCCATAAACTCAGAACCTATATTGACTTCTTTTAAAAAATCCATATCATCTTTGATTTGAATTAATGAATTATTATATGATTCTTGTGAAATCTCTTTTTTTAATAATGATATTTCTAAATCTCTTTTTACTATTTCAAATCTTTGTTGAATAACATCAATTCTATCTATAAATGCTTCTAATTTAGTTGCTTTGTCAATTATATATTCAGGCATAGATATTTTACCAACATCATGCATATAAGCTGCAAGTTCTATCTCTTTTAAATCATTTTCATTATAGGTAATGTCTTTATAAATAGTTTTATCTTTATCTATTGATTTAGCAATCAAATTAGCAATTTTTGCAACTTTATCAATATGTTTACTTGTATGTTTTGATTTTGCGTCAATTGCGTGAGCAATTGTTGTTACAAATGAATTTAAAAACTCTTCTAAACTATTTATTAAAAATGAATTTGTTAAAGCCATAGCAGCTTGAGAAGCTAATGCTTTTAATATATCTTCATCTTCTTTATTAAAAGGGATAATATCATCATGTGAAAAGTTAGTTTTATTTATTAGTTGTAATACTCCAATAACATCTTCTTCATGATTAACTAAAGGGATTACTAACATTGATTTTGATCTATATCCTGAAGAATTATCAAACTTTTTTGTTCCTTCAAAATCATAATCTTTACAGTTGTATACATCAGGAATATTAATAATTCTTTTTTCTAATGCAGATACAACAGAAACCATTTGTCTATTTTCTTTTCCATCATCTAAATAAATTGGTAAAGAGTTCCATGAAACAGGTTTTTCTTTTTCTCCTATTTTTATATTTAAAGGGTCATTTTGAATAACTTTAAACTCTAGGCTTTTTCTATCTTTTGTAACAATATATAAAGTACCAGCTTCACAATTGGTCAAATCTCTTGTTAATGACAATATCATTTCAAATAGCTTGTCTTTATCAACTTGTGATGACAGCTGATTGTTGATTTCCATTATTCTATCAAACTTATCATGGCTTATATTTTTAGATTGTGTTTTTCCTGTTTCTAGATGAATAACATCACCATCTTCTAATATTTTCCCGCCATTTGATAAAATATTTAAATCTTCAATCTCTTCAACTAATTGTTTTTTATAGGATTGTTTTAAATGATATATAAATATTTGAATATCATTTCTATTAATTTTTGAAATTATATCTTTTAAAAGTTTTGGGGTTAAATGTTTACTATCTTGCGCTAAACTTTCAAATTTATTTGGGAAAGAACATTCTATTATTAATGATTTTATTTTTTTATTTGTATTTATTGTTTCCCATATTAAAGGGTTTGTATATGTGTCACCACTAATAAAATATGAATCTGAATCATCTTTTAATACAATATATCCAAAAGCTCCATCTATATGATTTGCCTTTACAGAAGTTATATTATAGGAATCAATTTTTATAGTTTCATTTTCTGTTATAACTTGATATTTTAAAGAAAATTCTTCAGAATTTATAAGTTTTATTTTTGAAAAATCGGGCCATATCTGATCATTAAATGTGTGTTTTTTTAAAGCTTCTATTGTTTGACTTGAACCATATATTGTCAATGGTTCTTTTCTTTCTTCAAAAAAACTTTCAATAATAAAAGGTAAATCAATAATATGGTCCGAGTGGGTATGTGTTATAAATATATGGTTTATATTTAAAACCTCTTCCCCTAAAGGTTTTATTACATTTCCTGCATCAATTATAATATTTTTATAAATTTGAAATGAAGTTGTTCCTGAGGATTGTGTTTTTGTTCCACTTGCACCAAGTATATTTATATAATTCAATGTGCGCCTTCTAGTAAATGATTATCTTCATTACTATCAAGGTCATCATAAGGGTCCATATGAATATTGATAACCCAATCTTTTGATCTATCTAATTTTCTGATTTTATTTTCTATTTTGTCAGTTATTTTGTGGGCTTCCATTAAGGTAATTAAGCAATCATAAACCAAATGTACATCAACAAAGATTTGATTTCCAGCTTCCCTTGTTTTTAACATATGGTAAGTATTAACTCTTTCTTCTGACATTAAAGCTTTTTTGATATCTTTTACTATCTCTTCATCCACAGCTCTATCTAAAAGTACAAGAACACCCTCTTGAATTAATTCATAAGCAGAATAGATAATAAATATTGAGATACCACCACCAACAATAACATCAATTAATTCAATACCTGTGAAGTTAACAAGTAATAATGATACTAAAACAGCTGCATTTGTATAAACATCGGTTTTATAGTGTAAAGCATCAGCTTTAATAACCATACTATTAGTTTGTTTTGCAATTTTATTTAAATAGATTACTAAACTAACCGTAATTATTAAAGAGGCAACCATAACACCTAAAGAGATACCAAGATATTGAGATACTTCACCATTAATCGCTTTTTCAATAGCTTGATAAAGTAAAAATAAACCGGAGATAGTAATAATTGTACCCTCAATTACAGAAGCTAAGGCTTCAATTTTTCCTCGTCCATAATTAAAAGTTTCATCGGCAGGTTTTTCAGAATTGTTTACAGCAAAGTAGTTGAATAGTGATACAAACATATCAAGAACTGAGTCTATTGCAGATGCTAAAACTGCAACAGACCCACTAGCTATACCAATAACTAGTTTCATTAGTGTTAATATAGCAGCAACACTACTTGAAACTACGGTAGCTTTCTTTTGTGGAGTCATAACTCTTATTTTTCCACAAATTCTTTGATTCTTCTAATTCCCTCTTCAATACTTGCTAAGTCTGTAGCAAAAGAGAATCTAAAATATCCTGGAAGACCAAAAGCATCACCAGGAACTATTGCAACACCTTTTTCTTCTAAAAGGTCTGATGCAAATTTTAATGAATCATCATAAGCTTCTTTAATATTTACAAAAAGATAAAATGCTCCATCTGGTTTAACACAAGATAAACCTTTGATTGCATTAAATTGCTCAATTGCAACATCTCTTCTTTTTTCAAATTCAACTCTCATCATCTCAATATCAGCATCTGCACTTCCATCTAAAGCTGTAACAGCCGCTTGAAGAGTTATAGAGTTTACGTTTGATGTAACTTGCCCTTGAAGTTTAATCATAGCTTTAACTAAATCTTTTTTAGGAGATGCAATATATCCATATCTCCATCCAGTCATTGCAACTGCTTTTGAAATACCATTAATTGTAATTGTTCTTTGGTACATATCTTCACTTACGCTTGCTGCTGAAGTGAATTCTTTTCCTTCATACATAATTTTTTCATACATCTCATCAGACCATACTAGAATATCAGTACCTTCTAATACTTTTCCAATAGCGATTAATTCCTCTTTTGTATAAACACTACCAGTAGGGTTTGAAGGTGTATTTAAAATTAAGGCTCTTGTATTTGGTGTAATAGCCGCTTTTAATTGTTCAGCTGTAATTTTAAATTCTGTAGAATCATCAGTTTCAATAATTACTGGTGTACCATCAGAAAATTTAACTTGCTCTGGATATGTAACCCAATATGGAGCAGGAATAATTACTTCGTCTCCCTCTTCAATTAATAATTGGCAAAGGTTAAACAGCGAGTGTTTTGCACCATTACTAACAACAATATCACCTAATTCATAATCTAAACCATGGTCCTTTTTTAACTTATTGATAATTGCTTGTTTGGTTGCAATAGTTCCCTCTACTGCTGTGTATTTAGTGTGTCCATCATCGATTGCTTTTTTTGCAGCATCTTTTATAACTTGTGGAGTATCAAAGTCTGGCTCACCAGCACTAAAACTTAAAATGTCTCTACCTTGCGCTTTTAGCTCTCTCCCTAAAGCAGTAATAGCCATTGTAACCGACGGAGATAAATTCTCCATTCTTTTTGCAATTTTCATTCACTTATCCTCTGAATAATTTTCAATATGTTAATATAGTTTGCAACTAATATTGGCACGGATTATAACTATATTATACTTAAGGAATTAATTGAAATTTGAACTTATATTCAACAATAAAACACTATTGATTAAAGTAGTGAAAAAAAAAGGTATGAAAAATACTTATTTAAGGGTTAAATCCGCAAAAATGATACAAATTAACACAAATTATTATTTTACAAAAGAGGATGCTATAAATCTTTTGCAAAGAAAACAAAAATGGATAGAAAATTCTATCTCTAAATTTGAAATAAATAGTTTGGAAGATAATGAGTTTTATTTTTTAGGAGTTAAACATAAAAATTTAGATTTAAGAGATTTAGACAAGTTTTATAAAAAAGAGGTACAAAAAATAGTTCCACCACTTGTAGAAAAATTTTCAACTATAATGAATCTTTACCCAACTGATTTAAAATACAGAAAAAATAAAAGAACGTGGGGAAGTTGCAATTATAAAAATGGATTAAATTTTAACACCTTACTTGTGAAGTTTCCAATTGAGGTTATTGAGTATGTCGTAATCCACGAATTAGCCCATATAGAGCATAAAAATCATTCTAAAAAATTTTGGAATTTAGTTGAAGAGTATTGTCCTGATTATAAGCAAAGGGAAAAACTACTTAAGAGTTTTTTATAAGTTTTCTTATTTCTTCAACCTTTGCATGAAGTTTTTCATTTGTGATTTTATTTTCAAATATACCAAATGACCTTTCTTTGAATGTCATTGGTATAACTTCTTCTTTTTTCTTTTTTTCAATTTTATTTGTTACGAAAAACCTTAATTCTTGGACATTTGCTATGTTTGCTTGTTTTAATAAGTCATTTATTAAACTCTTGTTATACTCAAACTCCATTTTATAAACAGGATGAGAAAGTACAAAAAAGAGTATTTCTCTTTTTACATAGGCGAATTTAACACCTTTTTTTAATTTGTCTGGTAAAAGCTCAATAAATTTTATTATTGTAGCTTGTGTATTAATCTTCCTGAATTCAGGATTATTTTTAAGATGACTAAGAATTTCATTAACTTTTTTCATGCAATTATTAT
Organism: Arcobacter arenosus; assembly: GCF_005771535.1. Taxonomy (NCBI): domain Bacteria; kingdom Pseudomonadati; phylum Campylobacterota; class Epsilonproteobacteria; order Campylobacterales; family Arcobacteraceae; genus Arcobacter; species Arcobacter arenosus. The sequence continues at coordinate 136,986 of NZ_VANU01000004.1, read as the reverse complement.
AGCAGGTTTTATATTATCTTTTAGTGGGTGTGGTTATAAAGCACCGCCCGTATATGTTGAGGACAATAAGGAAATTTCAAAATAATGAATATATATGATTACGTTATAGTTGGTTCAGGTGTTGCTGGATTAAATGCCGCACGATTAATACCAAAAGATAAAAAAGTATTAGTACTTTGTAAAAAAGTTCCTTGGGAATGTAATACTTTTTATGCCCAAGGTGGTATTGCAACTGCAGTTGATAAAGAAGATATTCCATCTCATATAAAAGATACTTTAGTTGCAGGTGTTAATCATAACAATACAAATGCAGTTGAAGTTTTAAGTGAAAATTCAAGGGCTTGTGTTGATGATATGATTAATGCAGGTATGCAATTTGACTTAAACACTAAAGGTGAATTAGCTTTTACAAAAGAGGCAGCTCACAGTAGAAATAGAATCTTGCATGCAGATGGTGATGCAACAGGAAGAATGATTCATCTATTCTTAATGGGTACTTGCCAACATGAGATTGAGACAAATTGTGTTGTAAATGACCTTTTAATTAAAGATGATGTTTGTTATGGAGTTCAATATTATGTCAGTGAAACTGAACAAAAAGTTGTCTATGCCCATAATACAATCTTAGCAAGTGGTGGTATTGGTTCAATTTATAAATACCACACAAATTCAACAGCTATTGCAGGTGAAATACAAGGTATTTGTGCTGAAAAAGGTATTGAATTAAAAGATATGGAGATGATGCAATTTCATCCAACAGTATTTAAAGGAACCTCTTTTGCTAGAAAATCATTACTTAGTGAAGCATTAAGAGGTGAGGGTGCTCATATTGTAGATGAAAACAACAACAGATTTTTGTTTGAATATCATCCTGATGGTGAATTAGCACCAAGAGATGTTGTAAGTAGGTCTATTTATGATTATCATAGTAAGACAGGATTAAGAATTTATCTCTCTTTTGATAGTTTTGAAAAAAACTCATTTAGAAAAAGATTTCCTAATATTTATGAAAATTTAAAACAATTTGGCTATGACTTACCCTTTGAGAGAGTTCCTATTTCTCCTGCTTTTCACTACGCTATGGGTGGAATTGCAACAAATGTTGATGCAAAAGTTAAAGGGATGAAAAATCTATATGCAATTGGTGAATGTGCATGCACTGGTTTACATGGAGCAAACAGATTAGCATCAAATTCTTTACTTGAAGGTGTAGTTTATTCAAAAATTGCAGTTGATATTTCAATGAAAGAAAACTTTAAAATATATGCTGAAAATTATGATAAAACCATACGGTCATATGTTCGTAATAAAGAGGCTGATAAGCCCATAAAAGAGAGAGTTAGACAACTTATGTGGGAAAATGCTGGAATAGTAAGAGATGAAGAAACACTAAAAAAAGCCTTAGAAGAAATTAATAATTTTTTCAATGAAAATATTGGTAGACTGCTATTTTTAAGGTTGCTTACGGCAAAATCTATTCTAAATGCTGCAATTGAAAGAAAAAAATCACTTGGAGCACACTTTATTAAGGAGAAAAAATGTTAAAACTGTTGATGATGTTATTTTTATCATCTTTATCGCTGTTTGCAGCGAGTGGAGCTTCTGGTACAGCAGAAGTTGCACCTGATTTAACTATGACGTGGGTAGGATTCGCTTGTCTGTTTATTTTTGTTGTAGGTTATTATTTTGTTGCTGCTGAGGAGAAGTACGAAATTGATAAGGCAAAGCCTGCACTTTTTATTGGTACGTTTATGTTTATTCTAGTTGCATTGTATTATGCTTTAAATGGTCTAAATTTAGGGTTAGTTCACACTGAAGCTCAACACTTGATTTTAGAGATTGCTGGAATCTTCTTCTTCTTATTTGTTGCAATGACATATATTGAGTCATTAATTCATATGGGAGTATTTGACAGATTAAAATATAATCTAGTTTCAAAAGGTTATACATATAGAAAACTATATTGGGTAACAGGTCTTATTGCGTTTTTCTTATCACCAATCGCTGATAACTTAACAACTGCTCTTATTTTATCAACTGTATTAATTACAATTGAAAAAACAAGAAAAGACTTCTTAGTACCAGGTGCAATTAATATTGTTGTTGCAGCAAACGCAGGTGGTGCTTGGTCACCATTTGGAGATATTACTACACTTATGGCTTGGACTGCAGGTAAGGGTACATTTACTGATTTCTTATTCTTATTCCCAGCTTCTATTGGTGGATATTTAATTACTGCATTTATTCTTTCTAAATTTGTTCCAGAAACAAAACCTGATTTTGATGCATCAAAAGAGGTTAAACCAGAAATGGCAGAAGGTGCAAAAGTAGTAATGGGACTTGGTGTATTTACAATTTTTTGTGCTGTAATGTCTCACCAAGTATTACATTTACCAGCTATGTGGGGTATGATGTTTGGTCTTTCTTTACTTAAAGTTTATTCTTATGGTTTAAAAAGAAAACATGGTAAAGACCACTTTAATATTTTCCATTCTATGGCAAAAATTGAAAACAATACATTAATGTTCTTCTTCGGTATTTTAGCTGCAGTTGGTGCATTATACTTTATTGGATGGTTAGCATTAGCAGTTGTAGTTTATGATCCAGCAGTATTAGGACCAACTTGGTCAAATATTGGTGTTGGTTTCTTATCTGCAATCGTTGATAACGTTCCTGTTATGTCAGCAGTACTTAAAGCATCTCCTGAAATGGGTCTTGACCAATGGATGCTTGTAACACTTACAGCAGGTGTTGGTGGTTCATTAATCTCATTTGGTTCAGCAGCAGGTGTTGGAGTTATGGGTAAACTTCATGGTATTTATACATTTGGTTCACATATGAAATATGCGTGGACTATTCTTATTGGATATATTGCTTCTGTTGCAATTTGGTATGTTCAATACGAAATCTTAGGTTTTTATCACGTAGGATAGGCCTATTTGTAAAAGTGCTTTTTGCACTTTTACATCTTCTTTTTTTACTCTCTTATTTTTCTATTAATCAATTTTAAATTACTCTTTAGCTATAATCGCGGATACTAATTAGAAAATAAGGAATCTATTTAATGAAACATGTACCAATAGTTGTATTAGATTTTGGTAGTCAATATACACAAATTATCGCAAGAAAATTAAGAGAAGCTGGTGTTTACTCTGAGATTGTACCATATAGTGAAAGAATCGAAGATATTTTAGCTAGAACTCCAAAAGGTATTATTTTAAGTGGTGGACCTGCTTCAGTATATGCACAAGATGCATATCACCCTGATGAAGAGATTTTTAATCTTGGACTTCCAATTTTGGGTATTTGCTATGGTATGCAACTTATCTCTCAATTTTATGGTGGTTCAGTTATTCCAGCAGATCATCATGAATATGGAAAAGCAAAACTTACTTTTCAAAAAGAGTGTGCGATTTTTAAAGACACAGCTGATGGACAAACTGTTTGGATGTCTCACGGTGATAAAGTTGATAAATTAGCAGAAGGTTTTGAAGTTATTGGAACAAGTGAAAACTCTCCTTATGCAGCTATTGCAAAAGAAGATGAAAACATCTATGCTTTCCAATTTCACCCAGAAGTTTATCACTCAGCTGAAGGTGCTAAGATTCTTAAAAACTTTGCAAAATATGTTTGTGGTTGTGAATCAACATGGAATATGGGTTCATTTGCAAAAGAACAAATTAAAAAAATCCAAGATACTGTTGGAAATAAAAAAGTATTATGTGGTGTAAGTGGAGGAGTTGATTCTTCTGTTGTTGCTACACTTTTAGCTGAAGCAATTGGTGACCAACTTATTCCTGTATTTGTAGATAATGGATTATTAAGAGCAAATGAGAGAGAACAAGTTGAAGCTATGTTCAAAGCTAGAGGAGTTGACTTAATTACAGTTGATGCATCTGAAGAATTCCTTTCAAAATTAGCAGGCGTTACAGACCCAGAAACAAAAAGAAAAATTATCGGTGAAACTTTCATCAAAGTATTTGATGAAGAAGCAAAAAAACATGATGGAATTGAGTTTTTAGCACAAGGGACACTTTATACAGACGTTATTGAATCAGTATCTGTAAAAGGACCTTCAAAAACTATTAAATCTCATCACAATGTTGGTGGACTACCTGATTGGATGACATTTGAATTAATCGAGCCATTAAGAGAAATCTTCAAAGATGAAGTAAGACTTTTAGGACTTGAATTAGGACTTCCAAAAGATATGATTGGAAGACATCCTTTCCCTGGACCAGGACTTGCTATTAGAGTTATGGGAGATGTAAATAAACCTGATTTAGAATTACTTAGAAAAGCAGATACTATCATGTTAGATGTTCTTCATGCAACTGGACTATATGACAAAACATGGCAAGCATTTACAGTATTACTAAACGTAAAATCTGTAGGTGTTATGGGTGATAATAGAACTTATGATAACACTGTATGTGTAAGAATAGTTGAAGCAACAGATGGTATGACAGCAACATTTGCTCATATTCCTCATGATGTATTAGAGACGATTTCTAGAAGAATTATCAATGAAGTTGATGGGATTAATAGAGTGGTATATGATATTTCGTCAAAACCGCCAGCAACTATCGAGTGGGAATAATTTTTTTGCCGTAATTTCGACGCATCTTTCACCGAATTCTAGCTTCGATGTACTTTAGTACACCTTTGCTAGACTTCGGTAAAATCTACACCAAACTTACGACAAAATATATTTTAATCAAACTACTATTTTAAGAGGTCAATAATTGATAAAAGTTTTTTTAGATAATTGTATTTTTAGTGTAAGTGAAACATTGCAGTATCAAATCTCTCAAAAAACACTTAAATGGGGTAATCAAGTACTTACTAATGATATTTTAGGCTATGCTAGAAAACCATTACCAGATGATAATAGTCAATGGAAAAGGAATCAAATTATGTGTATTCCAACAATTGTAAATCTAGTGTATGAGAATAAATTACAATTCTTTTCTTATAATGAAGTTAAATTTGAAGGTTGGAAAAAAATTCTTTTGGAAGAGAAAGGATATTTTTTAAAGAATGTTACTATTGAGTTTATTGAACCAGCGATTGATAGAAGCTACTTTCAAAGTATGGATTTTTTTGAATTTATAGATAACAAAAATGTTATTGACTTTTGTAAATTTTTGCTTTCTTTAAATAATGCTGATATAAAGAATTTAGTAAGAAATACTAGTAATTATCCCAACTTAACAAAAAAATCTATTAACAATATAGAAAGATTTAAAGAGATATGTTCAGGTTTATCAGATAAACAGCTACCTGATGCTTTTCATTTATGGAGTGCAGAAGTGAATGGATTAGATTATTTTTTAACTATAGATAAAAGGTTTATAAATACTATGAATATTACTAAAAAAATAAATCTTAATTGTTTACCTATATCTCCAGAAAAATTACTAGAGAAATTAAAAGTTAAAGAATGTATATTAATGGAATTTCAAAAAAATAAGTTTATTCAATAATATTAAAAAAAAGGGCAAGGACAAAAGTCCTCACCCTTTCTATGCCAAAGTTAGGTAATCACTCCCAACTAGTACGACATGCTCTTTTAAGTTGTGTGAATTTTAACTTAAAATATATTATTTGTCAATATAAATAAAAATATTATTTAATTTGAAGCTATATTTTAATTCAAAACCTTTACTTTATAAAATAAAAGTTACAATTCCACATAATATAAAGGACAAATTTGATATCAAACTCTAATCAACAAACTCACCACCATTTCAAAATATTCAAACCATACGGATGTTTAAGTCAATTTGTTCAAGAAAAGATGAAAAACAAAAGTTTATTAGGTGATTTTTATGATTTTCCTGAAAATACTATGGCTATTGGAAGATTAGACCATGATTCAGAGGGTTTATTATTACTTACAACTGATGGTATGACAAGCCACAAAGTTAGAAATAAAAGTATAGAAAAAGAGTATTATGTACAAGTTGATGGTGTGATTACCCAAGAAGCAATCTTAAAGTTGCAAGAGGGTGTTGAGATTACTGTAAATGGTAGTAAATATTTAACTCTTCCTTGCAAGGCATTTGCCCTTAGTTCTGAGCCAGATTTGCCACCTAGAGGAAAAAATATTCGTCATCCTAAGCATGGTCCTACTAGTTGGATATCAATTACAATTTGTGAAGGGAAAAAACGTCAGATAAGAAAAATGACAGCTGCAGTTGGTTTCCCTACATTAAGACTTGTAAGAGTTAGAATTGGCGAGATTTATATAAATAATCTTATGCCTGGTGATGTTGAGTCTTTACCCAACATTGAAGATGTCCTAAATTGCTAGTTTAAATCAAGTCCCTTCTTAAATTTTTAGAGACTGTCTCTTTTAACTTTTTTGGTACTTTATATTTATCTGCAAGTTCTTCAAACTCTTTAAATACTTTAATCGTTTTTTCAAGTATTTTTATTGATTGTATTTTTGTTAAGTTACAATATTTTCCAAAGGAGATAATATCTTCTTTTGTAAAATTATCTTGCTTTTTATTTAATCTTATTTGATGTACCTTTGTCCAAGTCCCACTTGGGTCATAAGAATAGGTCATATCAAAAGCAGGGGATAAACTCCATTCACCTTTTTTATTCATCAAAAAACCAAAGTTTTTTGTGTGGTCATCTTGATTTCTTCCTACTATATTAAAAACAGCTCTTTTAAAAACTTCACTAATCTCTTCTTGTCCAAAGTTTAGTTGCCGTAAGTTTAAAATAAGTTGTTCGTATGAGTATGTCCCTGTTGTGTCTCTATCATAGTGAGATAAGCCAGCCCAAGATATGTAGTGTAGCTTTGAGGTTTTTTTATTTTCTACAACTCTATCAAATCTTTTAATCATAAAATGAAAGTCATCATCTATTTCTAAATATGAAGTTTCGGGAATATTTATTTCACATTTTTCTGCAAGTAATGAATAGATATATTCAATTCTTGTCATCCCTTTTGGGTCTTTTGAATCTCTATCTTGATTTGCTGATGAATCAAACTTTAAAAGCCAATAAGAGTAATTTCCTTCATATATATTTGTTCCATCTATATATCTGTTCTTCTTATCTTCATCTTTTGCAATAAGTGCTTTTGCCCTTGCTCCTCCTGCACTTGAACCAATTCTTATTAAATCAAATACTTCCTTTTTTGTTTTTGAGTCTTTTAATTTATCATTTAGTTTATCTTTTTTTGAAATTACTAACTCAGCTAATTGAGATAATAAAGATATATCTAAAGCTTGTACCCTGTTTTTTAAATCATCTTCAAATTCACTAGGGTGATACTCCAAAGCACCAATACTTCTTCTCCCTACATATAATAATCTATCTAGTGTTGTAATCTCTTCTTGGGGGATTTTCTTCTCTGCCATAAATTGATCAATTAATTGATTTCCATATTTATCTGGTAAAGAGTCTGCAAAAACACCAGCAACTCCTTTAAAAGTTCTAAAACTTATATCTTCAAAATAAAACTTATCTGGTGGATATTTCATTTGTAAAGGTGAGGGAAAGATATTTGATTTCATAAAGTTTTTATCATATTCAAATTGTGCTATATTTGAATCTTTGGGGTAACCAAGATAGCCAATAGTAGTACCCCATAGTTTTACTTCTACTATTTTGCTCATTTATCTTCTCCCCAAATAAACTCACTATTTATATCTTTTTTAGATTTAAATATTCTTTTTGGTTTAGAGCTTTTTGTTTTTTCTTGGATACTAAATTCTTCTTTTACTTCAAGTAGTTTTTGAAGTTTATCCAACTCTCCAAGACCTTTTAAAATCTTTATAAAGTTTAGTAAGTTTATATTAGAACCATTTTTCAGTCTTTGGATAGCATCAATACTAACTCCACCTTTTTTGTGAACATCATCATCAGAAAGTCTTTTTTGAAGTCTCAACTTTTCATAGTTTTTACCAAGTTCTTTTATAATATCTTCATTTGTTAATAAATTAAAATCCATAAGAACTCCTTTTGAAATATTATATCATAATACTTTGTATTTATACAAAATAATAAATCAAAAAGTAGTAATACTTTGTATATATGCTTACTTTTTTATTAATTAACTTCTTCTTTTTTGTCTTCCATTTGATTTAATAGTTCACTTGTAAGCTCTATTGTTAGATAATGATCTACCATACTTGAATCAGCTCCAGTTAGTGTTGGATTTGCTTCAAGTACTTTAAGTACTGCATATGATGTAATAGGGTCATATTCTTTTTTTATTAAAAATTTTTCAAGTAATAAATCCATTTCTAAAACCTCTAAAGCAGTTGACATAGTTTTATACACCCAAGCCGTTACAATTGTTTCCATAAAATCAGTTGTTGGTTTAAATATTCTGTCATCTTCAACTATTGTGTAAAGTTTTATTTTCCCTAATATCTCTAAAACATCAGCATCTTTACAAGCGTTTAGTTTATATCCATTTTCTATAATCTCTATATCACCATCTATCAATGCTGTATCAAGTTTAATTTGTTGTTTAATTTGATAAGACTCTTTGTACATATCTATAAAATCTTGCATAATAAATTCCTTTTCTTAATCCTTTTATATATGCAAGTTTAGTACCACAAGGAGTCTATTTTACTATTAACAACTAATTAGATAAAATCTGTTTTTATTTAAATAGATTTTTACAGGAAACAAAATGGAAGAAAAAGAACTTAAAGTCTTTATAAAAGAGAATACATCTTTACTTAATGAATATATAAATTGCGTAATATTAAAAGATATTGGCGTTATGTCATCTAGTTTTTTTATTAGATTAGTTGATGAATACTTTAATAAACAGGAAAAAAGAATTAGTACTGATAACTTGACTCCTGATACTTTAGCCTATTATCTAATTGCAGAAGTTTTAGGAGAAGCACAACAAGCCTTTCCTTTTTTTAGAAAAGATACAATGACCTTAGATTTGATATTTAAAGATGCAAAGGTTTATTTTAATCATGTAAAATTTACAATAGAAGATAATAGTTTTAATATATATTTAGTTCAAACAAAAGCTGGAGTTAGTACTTTAGATGAAGAGATAGTTAAATACTCAAAACAATTTCCTATGAAGACTTCAGGAATTGAAGATTTTATTTCAAAAAAATCAAATTCAAAATATTCTTAAATAAAAAGGGGTAAAGAAAAAGTTCTTTACCTCAATACTACTCATTTTAATCAATCATTTTTTTATTTGTTCGTTTATTTTAAAAACAAAAAAGAGTAATTTTTCATAATATATGTTATTATTTATAATGTTTTAAATTATAACAAAGGAGAGGATTATGTATTTTATAACAAATAGGGAACCAAAGGGTAGTTTTGCAGAACAAACTGCTGGGGTAAGGTATCATTTCGATTTAGATAAAAATGCACCTTCGAATTCTGTGTACTATTGTGAAAGAAATAGTGAAAATGATTATATGGAAATTGGGTCAACAAGATTAATGAAACAATTAAAAATATCAAAAGCTAAGAATATTCTTCTTTTTATTCATGGTTTTTCAAATCTTCCAGAAAACGATATATTTCCTAGGGTTAAAAGTCTTCAAGAACTATTTGATGAAAAAGAAAAAGACTTAGTTTTAGTGATACCTATAATTTGGCCATGTGATAATGACAAAGGGATTATAAAAGATTATTGGGATGATCAAAAATCAGCAGATGTTAGCTCTTTTTCTTTTGCAAGGGTACTTCAAAAATTTATGAAATGGAGAGATGAATTTACAAAAGATGAAGATATATGCTTAAAAAGAATAAGTGTATTAAGTCATTCTATGGGAAATAGAGTCTATAGAGAAACTTTACACCAGTGGAATAGATACGATTTAGCAAATGGTGTTCCTCTATTATTTAGACATAGTTTTTTAGTTGCTGCTGATATTGTTAATGAATCACTAGAAGAGGATAAAAAAGGAAGATTGATAAGTCAATCAAGCAGCAATGTATCTGTTTATTTTTCATCGGGTGATTTGGCATTAAGAGCTAGTAAAGTATCAAATCTTAAGAATAGAATAGCATCTAGAAGGTTAGGTCATACAGGCCCAGAAAATATGTTAAAAGTTCAAAATAATGTTTATTCAATAGATTGTGAAGAGTTAAGCAATAAATACGATTTTCCCAAAGGTCATTCTTATTTTTTAACAAATAAAAAAGGTAAAGCAGGAAAAGTTTTTGAACATATTTTTAATACAATAAAAACTGGAAGAGTAAAATCAAATAAAGATAGAACTCATATTTTGTAATAAATTTTCCTAATTTTATATGATTCTCAGCATATTTAATTAAAATCCCTTATAAAATATAGAGGATTATATAATTTGGAATTTATACAAACAATAATTGAGTCATTAAACGTAATGACTACCTATGAAGCTATTGCTATGATTTTAGCAATAGCTTATATAGTTTTAGCAATAAAACAAAGCCTTTGGTGCTGGCCTGCTGCATTTGTCTCAACACTTATTTATACTATTCTTTTTTATGATGTGTCATTACTTATGGATTCAGCTTTAAATGCTTATTATCTTATAATGGCAGTTTATGGTTGGTATTCATGGAAATATGGAGGTAAGTTAGAACAGCAAGAGTTAGAAGTTACAACATATGGTTTAAATAAAAATATTCAAATCATTATAGTTTTAACTATTATATCTTTAGGGTTTGGATATGTTATGGCAAATTATACTAGTGCAGATTTTGCTTATGTTGACTCTTTTACAACAGTGTTTGCAGTCTTCTCAACATATATGTTAGCAAAAAAGATTATAGAAAACTGGATATATTGGATAGTTATTGATATTATCTCTATTTATATTTATATTCAAAAAGGTTTAAATCTAACGGCAGTTTTATTTATGATTTATACTATATTAGCATTTATTGCATATCAAAACTGGAAAAAAGAGTATGACAATACAAAAACTTCAAGATTATAAGATATTTAAAAATGAAGAGATTTTAACTCTTGAACCATTAAGAAATCAGGGTTTTTGCAATATAAGTTATGAATTGAAAACTTCAAAAAACACTTATGTTTTAAGGGAGTTTAGTAGTGATAAAAGTGTAAATATAAGTAGAGGTTTTGAGTATAAAATTCAAAATAAAGCTTATAAAAAAGGTATTGCTTCAAAGCCTATTTATCTTGACAAAAATAAAACTTTTATGATTTATAACTTTTTAAAAGGTAATCATAAGAGGAATTTAAAAAAAGAGAATTTAAAAGTTTTAATCAAAACAATAAAAAAACTTCATAATATTAAGATTAAGTCAAAACAATTAAATTTAAAAAATGAGCTAAAAAAATATCAACATCTAAAAACAAAAGAGGCAAAAAATAGTCTAAAAATATGTAAAAAAGAGTTGAAGAATTTAGAAAAATATAAAAAGAGATTAGTTATATGCCATCACGATTTAAATCCTAAAAATATCCTTTTTATTAAAAAAGATATTAAATTTATTGATTGGGAATATGCTGGCTTAAATGATGCTTTTTTTGATCTTGCAACTATTAGTGTAGAATTTAACTTAGAAAAAAGAGAAAAAAGATATTTATTGAAAAAATATCTAAAAACTTTTACAAAAAATGATATCTTAAAACTTGAATCGTATATAAATATTTATAAACATATTTGTAAGTTATGGTTTATAAGTTTATCAAGTAAAAATGAGGATAGTAAATGAAAATCTCATATCATCGTAGAAGAAAAATGAAAACAAGAAGAATTGCCATAAGAGATTTAATTTTACAAGGAATTGAAGACCCAAAAGATTTAGCAAAAGAGCTAAAGGTTACAGTTCAAACTATAAAAAGAGATTTAGAAGCTATGAAAACTATGAGTCATGAGGATTTTAAATTTGCTAAAAGAGATAGTTCTCAGGAGATACTTGATAAAAAAGATGAAATCTTAAGAATGTTAGATGATGAAGAATATTACAATGATAATGGTGATATAAATATAAATAAAATCACATCTGAATTAAAAACTAGTAGGGCTACTGTTATGTCTGTTTTAAATGGTGAATAAGATTTATAAATGTAAATTTATTGAAACAATTAAATTACTTGCGCTTAAAATTTTTAGGACAAAATGATAATGTTTAATTAATATAGGAGAGAGATTGGATTATTTAAGTATAAATAAAGAAGCATGGAATAAAAGAACTAAAATACATCTTGAATCAGACTTTTATAATGTAGAATCTTTTAAAAATGGTAAGTGTTCATTAAATGTAGTGGAACTGAAACAAGTTGGAAATGTAAAAGGAAAATCTTTATTACATCTTCAGTGTCATTTTGGTCAAGACACTTTGTCTTGGGCTCGTTTAGGGGCAGAGGTTACAGGTGTTGATTTGTCTTCTGATGCAATTAAAGAAGCTAATCAATTAAAGTGTACCTTAGGATTAAAAGCTGACTTTATTGAAAGTGATGTTATTGAATTTGGACAAAAAAATATGAAAAAATTTGATATAGTATTTACTTCATATGGAGTATTAAACTGGTTACCTAATTTAGTTGATTGGGCAAAAACTATTGCTAACTCATTAAAAGTTGGTGGAGAGTTTCATTTAGTAGAATTCCATAGTTTTACTGATTTATTATCTGGTTACTCTTATTTTACAAATGCACAACCTGATGTGGAAGATGAAGGTACTTATACAGAAAATTGTGATGGCTCTACATCAACGGTAGTTACTTGGTCCCATCCAATAAGTGAGGTGATAAATGCTTTAATTGGCGCAGGTTTAACTATAGAGTCATTTTATGAGTATCCCTATAGTCCATACAACTGCTTTGATGGTTTAGAGTTAGTACCAAATATGGGCTATCAGATGATTTTTAAAGGTCAACAAGTCCCATTATTGTATTCAATAAAGGCACTAAAAAATCCTTATAAAAAAAAGAAATAAGGATTTGATAATTGAAATATCTTAAAATAACCATAAATTTATTAATATTTACATTTGTATCATTAAATGCACATGATGTTGGTTTTCGTAAAGTAGATAATGTTTTAAAAGATGGATTTTCAATGGTAGTACTATATCCAACTTCATCAAAACCAAAACCAGTAACTTTTGGTCCCTTTACTTTAAATGTAGCAATAGGTGGCAAAGTTGAAGAGGGGAGATTCCCTTTAGCAGTTTTATCCCATGGTTCAGGAAGTAGTAACTTATCATATAAAGATATAGCTATTTCATTGGTTACTAATGGTTTTATTGTTGTTATGCCTTTACATCCCAAAAATAACTATTTAGATAATTCATTTGAAGGTAAGGTTGAAAATTATATGAATAGACCAAAGCAAATATCATCATCAATTGATAAAGTTCTATCAATGAATAGTTTAAGTACTCATATTGACAATAATAAAATCGCTGTTTTAGGACACTCCATTGGTGGATATACTGCACTTGTTGTTTCAGGTGCAATTGCTAAGAATAAGGATTTAATTGATTTATGTAAGAGAGAGTCATCTCTTCTTGATCCTTATTGTAAACCAGTTTTTGAAAAACTTTTAACACAAGAGATAAAGATTAGTTCAAAAGATACTAGAATAAAAGCACAAATATTGATGGCTCCTGTGGGAGCTGTATTTTTATCTAAGAATTCCTTAGCTGATGTTAATATACCTACATTATTACTTGTGCCTGAAAAAGATAGTGAATTAACTGAAAAGTATAACTCTAAAGTAATTAAAGATATTCTTGAAAAGAAGAGTATATTGACTTACAAAAAGATTCCTAATGCTGGACATTATTCATTTTTAACATCTTATCCCAATTTTTTAAAATCAAAATTAGGAATAATTGCACAAGATCCAGAAGGTTTTGATCGTGTTAATTTTCAAAAAGAATTAGGAAAAGTATGTGTTACTTACTTAAAAAAGGTATTATAATTGCTATAAAATATAGCTATTAAGAGATTTCTTTATATAATAAACAAAAAGGAAAATCTTGTCATTTGATACATTCAATCTATCTTCAGAACTTACAAAAGCATTAGAAAAAAATAACTATAAAACACCAACTTCTATACAAACAAAAGTTATACCACTTGTAAAAACAAAACAAGATATTATGGCTCAGGCAAAAACAGGGAGTGGAAAAACAGCTAGTTTTGTAATCCCTATTCTTGAAGCACTAAAAGAAAACAAGTCAGAGAAAAAAGCCCAGAAAAAAGATAAGATAAAAGTTTTGGTTTTAGCTCCTACAAGGGAATTAACTCTACAAATTGCACAGACTTTTTCAACATTAAGCAAGTTTTTCTCAAAACCACTTTCTATAGTTTCAGTTATAGGTGGAGAAAAAATAGGAGATCAACTTTTAAAGATACAAAAAGGGTGTGATATTGTAGTTGCAACTTCTGGAAGATTGCTAGATATTATAAGTAAAAAGCAAATTGATTTAGGCACCATTGAATATTTTGTTTTAGATGAAGCTGATAAGATGTTAGATTTAGGTTTTGTTCAAGAGCTTGACGAGATTTTAAAGATTATTCCAAAGCAAAGACAAAATCTGTTATTTTCTGCAACATATTCACCAAAAGTTATTGATATAGCTTCAAAGATAACTACTAAAGCTATAAAAGTAGAAGTTGAAGATGCAAGTACCCATGTGGAAGAGATAACTCAAAGGGCAATATTTGTAAAAAAAGAGGATAGAAGTGAACTTTTAAGATACCTAATAAAAGAACACAATTTCAAATCAGTTTTAGTTTTTATGGCAAATAAAAGAGCTGCAGATAATATAGCAAATAAGTTTATAAAAAAAGGCTTTGAAGCTGAGTCTTTTCATGGGGATTTGACCCAAGAGGAAAGAAATTTAACCCTTAATGATTTTAAAAATAAAAAAATAGATATTTTGTTTTCTACTGATATTGCTTCAAGAGGTTTACATATTGATGATATAGATTGTGTTGTTAATTTTGATTTGCCAAGAAGTACGGAAGATTATATCCATAGAATAGGTAGAACAGCGAGAGCAGGGAAAACTGGAACAGCAATATCTTTTTTAGATAATGAAAATCTAAACCACTTCAAACTAATAGAAAAAAGATATAAATTAAATATAACAAAAGAGCAAATAGATGGCTTTGATTTTACTGTTTTAAATACTACAAAACAAAAAGGGAATGCCCCAGTAAAGGGTAAAAGAAAAAGTAAAAAAGATAAGTTAAGAGAGCAAGGACTAAGATAGATATCTTGAAAAATCTACCTATATATGAAGTATTAAATGATATAAAAAACACTCTTAATACAAACTCTACAGTTATACTAGAAGCTCCACCAGGAGCTGGAAAAAGTACAGTTGTTCCTCTTTCACTTCTAAAAGAATCATGGCTAGAAGATAAGATTATTATAATGCTTGAACCTAGACGTGTTGCAGCTAGAATGGTTGCCAGGCAGATGTCAAAACTTTTAGGTGAAGATCTTGGACAAACTATTGGATATCAGGTTAAAATGGAGAGTTGTTTCTCAAAACAAACAAAACTTCTAATTGTAACAGAAGCTATATTAGTGCGAAAACTTCAATCTGACCAAGCTTTGGAAAATGTAGCTATGATTATCTTTGATGAGTTTCATGAAAGAAGTATCCATACTGATTTATCCCTTGCTTTATCTTTACAAGTTCAAGAATTATTAAGGGATGATTTAAAACTTTTGATTATGTCTGCAACACTAAACTCTAAGGAGTTAGTAAATTTATTAGGACAAGTCCCTGTTATAAGTTCAAGGGGAAAAATATATGATGTTGAAAATATATATTTAAAAGAGAGTATAAAACAGCCTGATTTTAAAACAATAAATAGTTTACTTTGCGATACAACTTTAAAAGCATTGGAAGAGAATAATGGAGATATATTAGTTTTTTTAGCAGGTTCTAAAGAGATAAAAAATTTGCAAATTAGTTTAAATGAAAAACTAAAAAATAAAAAGAGTGATATTGAAATTTTACCTTTATATTCTGCATTAAATAAAGAAGAACAAGATAAAGCTTTAATAAAAAGTGAAAAAAGAAAAATAATCCTTTCTACAAATATTGCTCAAACATCATTGACTATTGAAGGTGTTAGAGTTGTTATAGATTCAGGATTAGAAAAACAATCTTCTTACAACTATTTAACAAGTATGAATCATCTAAACCTTACTTTTATCTCAAAAGATTCTGTAGTACAAAGAGCAGGGCGTGCAGGGAGATTAAGTGATGGAAAGTGTTATAGACTTTGGCATGAAAAAAAGATATTACAAGAGACAACAAAACCAGAAATTTTAAGAACTGATTTAAGTTCATTTTTCCTTGAAGTTTCATTATGGGGTATAAAAGATACAAAAGAGTTAAAACTTTTGGATTATCCCTCAACGGAAATTGAACAAAGTACAAAATTAGTGCTTCAAGAGTTGAAAATGTTAGATGAGAACTTTGAGATAACAAAGTTAGGAGAGAAAGCATTATCCCTTGGAATACATCCTAGATTTGCCATTATGATATTAAAAGCAAATGAGTTAGGATATGCCTATGAAGCGACAATTTTAGCTACATTATTAAATGAAAAAGATATTTTTAAAAACAGTTTTAATGATAGTAATATCTATTCTAGATTTGTTCATTTATATGAAAATGATATAGAAAGTCATTTTATAAATAAATATTTAGCTTCAAATATTTTAAAACAAGCTAAGTTTTTATTTAAAAAATTAAACTCTTTTGAGGAAGTAAAAAAAGCTAAAAAAAGAGTAGATGAAAAGATTTTAAGTGTATTACTTCTTTTTGCTTATCCAGATAGATTAGCAAAGCAAAGAGGGAAAAATAGTAATAGATATAAATTAAGTAATGGAAAAGGTGCAATAATAAATATTGAAGATAGTTTGTTTAATGAAAGATTTTTAGTAACACCAATATTAAATGCACAAAATAAAGATTCATATATCTCATATGCTGTTAAAATATCACTTGAATTGATTCAAGAGTATTTCAATGAATATATACAAAGAAAGCAAACTATTGCATATAATAAAGAGTCAAATAGGTTTGACATAAGGGAAGTTACCAATTTTTATAAAGTTGAACTTACTTCAAGAGCAATTGCAAATGATAATAATATAGATTTTTCTATGCTTTTTTGTGAACTTATAAAAAAAGAGGGTTTAGAACTTTTGACTTGGAGTAAAAAGGCAATTGATTTAAAAAATAGAGTCAATTTTATAAATGAATATATAAATGACGAGTTTGTAAGTTTTAAAGATGAAGATTTACTTAGATCTATTGAAGTTTGGTTAAAACCATATTTAGATGATGTTAAGTCAATTAAGCAATTAGAAACTTTGGATATTTATACTATTTTACTCTCATCAATTCCTTGGGAAAAACAGCAAGAAATTGATATTTTAGCTCCTAGTTCATTAAGGGTGCCAAGTGGCTCAAATATCAAAATAGATTATACCAATATCCAAACACCAATATTAAAAGTTAAAATACAAGAGGTTTTTGGACTTCACGAAACACCAAAAATTTTAAATGGGAAAGTTGCTCTACAAATACATCTTTTAAGTCCAGCTTTAAGGCCTATTCAAATAACTTACGACCTTAAAAGTTTTTGGCAAAACTCTTATGCTGAGGTAAAAAAAGAGTTATTTTCTAAATATAAGAAACATTATTGGCCAGATAATCCATATGAAGCAATTGCTACAAATAAAACCAAAAAAAATATGAATAAATAAAGAGAATAGATTATATGAGTGAAAGATTAAAATTAATAGATACAGGTGTGCTTTTTATGCTTACAAGTTCAGTTTTAGGAGCACTTAATGGAGCCGTTGCAAAATACTTATCTGCAAGTATGGACCCTTTGGAAATAGTTTTTTATAGAAACTTACTTGGTGTTTTTATCATACTGTTTACACTAAAAAAATTTAATGTAGCCTTTGATAAATCAAAGGTACATTTACTATTATTAAGGGGATTATTTGGAGCTTTGGCAATGGCACTATTTTTTTATACCATTGCAACAATACCTTTAGGTGAGGCAGTAGTATTAAATAGAACTTCACCTTTTTTTGTAACAATACTTGCATACTATTTAATGAAAGAGAGTATTAGTTTAAAAACCTTTTTTGCTCTTATTATTGGATTTATTGGAATTATACTTGTAATGAAACCCTTTGGAATTGAGTTTTCATTTGAACATGTTTTAGGAGTAATGGGTGGTTTTTTTGCTGCTTGTGCTTATGCAACAATCAAAAGAATTAAAGATATCTATGATGCTAGACTTATAATGCTTTCCTTTATGGGTGTTGGTATGTTTATCCCTTTAATTTTATACTTTACTACAAATATATTTGAATTTAAACTTTATACAGATCCTATTATTTGGGCTTTAATTGGTTTTATGGCTATTATTTCTACTGGTTCACAGTGGTTTATTACAAGGGCATATAGTGTAAGTAAAGCAAGTATTATTGGAGTAGTTAGTTATACAAATATTCCATTTTCTATAGGATTTGGAATTATTTTAGGTGATGCTTTCCCCGATTTAACTACATTTATAGGTATTTTGCTTGTAATTTTTGGTGGTATTTTAGTTAGTTCTAACTTTCCCAAAAAACAGTAAATAACTATTGTTTTTATTAAAAAAATTGGTTAGACTAATCTTAATACATGATTACTAAGGAGAGAAAATGGTTAGAGTAAGTATTTTATACCCAAACGGTGAAGATATTAAGTTCGATATGGATTATTATTTAGATACTCATATTCCAATGGCAGGTGAGTTAATTGGTGATGTTTTAAAAGGTTCAAATATTGATTATGGATTAGCAAATGCAATTCCAGGTCAAGAGATTCCTTATGTTGTTATGACTCATTTAACATTTGAATCAGTGGAAGCTTTTCAAGAAGCATTTACTCCCCATGCAGATAAAATCATGAATGATTTACCAAACTTTACCAATTCAAACCCTATTATCCAAATAAGTAAAGTAAAAATTTAGATTTAATTAGTCAATAATTACTTGTATTAGTATTTATTGACTTTATTTTAAATATAATGCTTAACTATGAACTCTTTATATCAAAATATTGGCAATGACTTAGATATTGGTGAATTAATTTCAAAGGAAATCATCCAAACTCTTTGGAGTGGATATGGTGAACTAGTAAGATTAAAATTTGAATTAAAAAAAGTTATTGTAAAACATATAAAACTTCCAAAACCTGAACTTCATCCAAGAGGATGGAATACTGATTTTTCACATCAAAGAAAACTTCACTCCTATGAAGTTGAAGTTAATTGGTATGAAAACTTTAGTAAAGATGTTGATGAAAGATGCAGAATTCCCCAAGGGCTAAAAACTTTTAAAACAGAGAATGAATATCTAATAGTAATGGAAGATTTAGCAGATATTGAACTTACAGATACAACTTTAAATGCAAATGAAAGCCATTTAAAAGTTTGTTTATCTTGGCTTGCAAATTTTCATGCTAAATATTTAAATGTAAAAAATGAACTACTTTGGAAGACTGGAACTTACTGGCATCTTGAAACAAGACCAGATGAGTTTGAAAGACTTGAAGATTGTGAATTAAAGCAATATGCAAACACTATAGATGAAATACTTAAAAACACAAAATATCAAACAATAGTTCATGGGGATGCAAAACTAGCAAATTTTTGTTTTAATAGAATAGTTACAAAATGTGCCGCAGTTGATTTTCAATATGTTGGTCATGGTTGTGGTATGAAAGATTTGGCATATTTTATGAGTAGTGCTGTTGAACCAGAAGATTGTGAAGATTTAGAAGAGTTTATAAAAGATATTTATTTTGATGAATTGCATAAGGCTATAGAGATTTATCATCCAGATATTGATCCTCAAGATGTTGAAGATGAGTGGAGAATGCTCTTTTGTTTATCTTGGGCAGATTTTAAAAGATTTTTAAAAGGTTGGAGTCCAGAACATTTTAAGATAAATACTTACAGCCAAGCAGTTACAAATAGAGCCTTAATATATTTAAAGAGATTAGAAAATGCATAATATAAAACCAATAGGAACAATAAAAACACCTTTTAAATCAATAGAAGATATGCCAATTCAACCAAAGGGTGCAAAAGATGTAGAAGGGATTATTATCCTTGATGAAGAGTTAAGTGCAGGCTTAAAAGATTTAGATGGCTTTAGTCATATTTATTTGATTTATAGTTTTCATGAAGTAAAAAGGGAAGAATTAATAGTAACTCCTTTTATGGATACTCAAAAAAGAGGAGTTTTTTCAACAAGGTCACCACTTAGACCAAACCATATAGGTTTATCAATTGTAAAATTAAAAAGTGTTCAAGATAACAAAGTTTATGTGGATGGCATAGATGTTTTAGATGGAACACCTCTTTTAGATATAAAACCATTTATTGAAAAATTTGATGGTGTTAAAGATAGTAAATCAGGATGGCTAAAAGCTAGTGCTGAGGATGTTATAAATAAACGTTCTGATAAAAGATTTGAATAAGTAGGATAAATATGAGAATTGAAATTCCAGGAAGAGAAGCTTTTGATATAAAAAGTGTTGTATTTGATTATAATGGAACAATTGCAGTTGATGGAAAACTTCTTGAAAATGTTTCTACAAATATTAATAAAATGTCATCAGATTTTAAATTTTATGTTATCACAGCAGATACCTATGGAAGTGTAAAAAAAGAGTTAGAAAATACAAACTGTGAAGTTATAATAATAGGAAAACAGAATCAAGACCAAGATAAATTAGAGTTTATAAAGAGTTTGGGATGTAATACTGTTTTAAGTGTTGGTAATGGTAGAAATGATGTTTTGATGTTAAAGAATAGTATTTTAGGAATTGCAATTTTACAAGATGAAGGTTTATGTACTAAAACCCTTTTAAGTTCAGATATTTTAGTAAAATCAATAGATGATGTATTTGGTTTTTTAAAGGATTCAAATAGGCTTATAGCAACACTTAGAAATTAATATATAAATATTATTTTCTTAATAAAATATTAAAACAAGCACCATATTTTCTATTTTCTGCTGTTATTGTACCTTGCATATATTTTTCAATAATTATCTTACTCATATAAAGTCCAAGACCAGTCCCATTTAGTTCATTTTTTGTACTAAAGTATGGGTTAAATATTTCATCAATAATCTTTTCATTTATTCCACCTGCATTGTCACAAACACTTATAATAATATTTTGATTTGATTCCTTTACAGATATTATAATAGCTTTTTTTAATTTTTCTTGTGATGTAAATGCTTCTTTTGAGTTGTTTATAAGATTAAGAAGAACTTGCATTAATTCTCTTTTATAAACAGTAACAATTATGTCCTTATCATTTTCTTGTATAATTAGTTCTATATTGTTGTTTTCTAGATTTGCATTTATTATATCTTTTGTATCATCAAAAAGTTTTTTTAATAGTATCTCCTCTTTTTTATCGCTAGTTTTAAAATAGTTTTTAAAATCATTGATTATATTTGATAAATCCAGTGCTTTCTTTTGTATATTTTTAAGATACTGTTCAAGGGAATTATTATCTAAGCTATCTAATTCTAAATCAGCTAAGGCATTATTAGCAATCATTGAAATAGAACTTAAAGGTTGTCTCCATTGGTGGGCAACTATATTTAACATCTCACCCATAGCAGCATTTCTTGACTGGGAAATCATAATTTCATCTTTCCTTTGAAGCTCTTTTGTTGATACATAGATTAGGTGTGATAAAGCTTGAACTGTTGAGCTTGCTCCTTTTTTTATATCTACTGTAAGTTTTTTATTATTGATATTTTCTGATTCACTTAAAGCTAAAACTGTCATACTTTGATTTAGAAGCTCTTTATTGTCTTTCTCACTAAAAAACTCTCCATAAGTAAAAAAACCACTTGTAGGAGCTAAATCATTATATATAAGTGTTTCATGTTCAATTTTATCTGGCATAAATCTTCTTCTTGCCATACATGAATAGATAAATATACTTTCAACTGGTTTAGAAGAAATTTTATCAATATGAAATTGTGTTTTATCTAGTATCTCATTACAATTTCCATAACCAAAACTTACTTCATCTCCAACATTTAAGTTCCCTGCAAATACTAAAGAACCATCATCATTTTTTGCAATCACTGCCCTTGCTATTTGTATACCATTTCTTTCAACTATTAGAGGAAATTCAATTCCTACATATGGAAGATTTTTACTTATATCATGACCTAAATAATATGCATATGTTTCTAATGCAGTTCTATCATTTATAGTATAAACTACATTTTTATCTGATTTTGTGATTTTTAATTTTTGTCCAATGGGAACCCAATTAAAACTATAATCAGTATTAACATTTAAATTTTTACTACTTAAAGATACTGCTACAAAACCTTTTGTATATATTTTTTCTTTTGTAAAAACATAAGTATTTTCAAATTTTGCATTATCACCAGCAAGTCCTCCTGCAACAATAATATTTTTATCAATTGACTCTATCCCTTTGATATACTCTTCACCATTTCCTAATAAGCCATCAATAAAAGATATTATAACTTTTGTATCCTCTTGTATTATTTTAGATGCTATATCTTTTCCTACTTGGAAGTGGTTATCAAATTGATTTGTAATTTCAGTTTTTAAAGTTATTTGTTCGAAAATTGTAAAGCTTATTACTGTTGTATTAGTACTTACTAAACCATCTTTTATCTCTCCATCTGTTGTTGAGCCTATTAAGGAAGATAAAGGGAAGTTTTTTGAAAAAAAATTTGTGATATTTTTTATAAATGAAGAGTTGTTTTCATGGGTGAAAACTTGAATTAAAAGTTTTGAAGAATCTTCAATGGCGTTATCTTTTATAAATTTTTCAAGATTTTCAATATCATTGAAATATGCATTTAATGTTTTCATTTAAAATACCTAAAATATATTCTAAGTCAGTATACATCAAGTAGATTTAATTAAAGTTTACATTTTACTTTTATATTAAATATTGTAATTAAAAGAGCTAACAAAGAAGAGAGTTGATCTCTTCTTTTATTTAAACTTCAACTGATTGAAGTTTGTCTTGTTTTTCATTTAAATTATCAATAACCACTGCACAAACAGCGTCACCTGTTATATTTAAAGCAGTTCTCGTCATATCAAAAATCCTATCAAGGGCAAATAATAAAGGTAAACCTTCAATTGGAATTCCAGCAGCAAGTAAAACAGCAACAACTAAAAATGAAGGACCTGGAACACCTGCTTGTCCAATAGCACCAATAGTAGCTGTAAAAATAATTGCAGCATATCCTGCTAAACCTAAATCAATATTATACATTTGTGCAAAGAAAATAGCCACAAGTCCATAATAGATTGCATTTCCACTCATGTTAATTGTAGCTCCAAGTGGTAAAACAAAAGATGAAGTAGATTTTGAAACATTTAAATCCTCTTCACAAGTTTTCATTGTAACAGGAAGAGTAGCCATAGATGAAGCAGTCGAAAGAGCAACTATTTGAGGTTTTTTCATAGCACCAATAAAATCTCTTACAGAAGTATTAGAAAATAGTTTTATAATTAGTGGATAAAAAATAAATCCATAAACTAGAAGTGCACCTATATAAACTATAAATAGTTTAGCAACTAATCCTAACATATCAAATCCATAAGTACCAATAGAATCAGCCATAAGACCAAATACACCAATTGGTGCTAACATCATAACGATTGTTACCATCCAAATTAAAGCTTGAATCATTCCCTCTAAACCATTAATTAAAGGAGCACTTTTTTCATTTGGAATTTTAGAAATTGCTATACCAAAAAATAAACAAAATACCAAAATTTGTAAGATGTTTGCATCCATTAGTGATTGGAAAATATTTGTTGGAATCATACCAATAAGTGTTTCCATTGCCCCTGGAAGAGCACCTTTGTCTGCATATTGGTCAGAGAACATATGAGTTACACTACTTAAATCTAGTCCTACACCTGGTTTAAAAATTTCACCAGCTATTAATGCTAATGCAACAGCAAAAGCAGAAGTTCCTAAGAAAAAAGCAATTGTTCCAATTCCAACTTTACCTGCACTTGGGCTATCACTTAAATTTGCAGCACCAGAGATAATTGAGATTACAATCAAAGGTATCACAAGCATTTTAATTAGGTGAATAAATATTGTTCCCAATGGTGCAAAAATAGACGCATCTTTCCCCATTACTATACCAACAATGGTACCCAAAACCATTGCTATAATGATTTGCACACCAACATTTTTCAATAATGATTTTTCTTTCATTAATTATCCTTTAAATACATTTAGATAATTTTATAATTATGAAGTGGCTTAAAAGTGGGTACTAATAAAAAAATTAAGTTTAATTTAATACTTAAGGCTTGTTTTTTAGATATTTGTAGTTTTTATAGCAGTTTATAGTTTCCATTAATGTTATTGCAATAAGTCCCATTATCCAATATAAAAACCATTGTGAAATCATTCCTATAAATCCATTTTCATAATAATAGTCAACAACTTGGAATACTAAAAAAAATAAAATTGTTGATTTTAAAGAAAATTGATTATTTTGAATAAAGTTTATAGTTTGATGACCTTTTAGCTTTAATTTAAAAAATAAAAGACTTAAAAGAATTACAATCAATGCTAGTATTGAAAGATATTCATCTTTTATAAGTTGAATTGATTTATCAATGCCCAGAATAAAATAGTATGTTGTAAGTATAGCAATAAAAGATAATATAAAAAGATTTTTTGTATTCATTAAATTTCCAAGTTTTTTTAAATTTTATCAAAATTTGTTTAATTTTTTAATTTACCTTATTTTCATATAATTTATAAATTATTAAAAGTGTATATTTTTACAAATCAAAAAAGGAATTAAATGCAATATACTATTTCAGAAACTTCAATGGGAAACAGACCAAATGTAAGCCTTCCAAATCCAATAATATTAGCAACTTTAAAAGAAGAAGGTATGAGAAATTTAATAAGTAGACACTATGATTTATTAGTAGAAAGTAAGATTAAAGATCTTTTCCCTGAAAATGAACAATCTTTGGCAATGGCAAAAAAACACTCAGCAGATTTTTTTATTCAAATTTGTGGAGGACCAAAGTATTTTAATGAAAGTAGAGGAGCTCCTAGAATGGTAGCAAGGCATATGCCTTTTAAAATTACTCCTAGTGCAAGGGTAGTTTGGTTGGAGATGTTTGCAAAAGCGATTGAGGAAACAAATTTAAGTGAAGAGGAAAAGAAGTCGTTTTGGGATTATGTTGATATTTTTTCTATTTGGATGATTAATACTCCTGAACCAATAAATTAAAAAAGAGTTAAATGGCAACTTATTA
This sequence comes from Arcobacter arenosus, assembly GCF_005771535.1. NCBI lineage: Bacteria > Pseudomonadati > Campylobacterota > Epsilonproteobacteria > Campylobacterales > Arcobacteraceae > Arcobacter > Arcobacter arenosus. The sequence goes on along the minus strand of NZ_VANU01000004.1, from coordinate 111,633 downwards.
TTTTTATAAAAATCTTAAATCAATAAGTGATTTCACAGAGTTATCAAACTCTGATATTTATACAAAAGTACCAAATGATTGGCACCTTTTTGCAACTGATGTGAAAGATTCTACAAAAAATATTGAAAAAGGAAAATACAAAGAGATAAATATGCTTGGTGCAATGAGTATTATTTCTGTTTTAAATGTTGATAGAACTTTAGAACTTCCTTATATCTTTGGTGGAGATGGTGCTTTTATTTTAGTACCAAGGCGTGCTTATAAAGGTTCTAGGCGTGCTTTAGTTGCAGTTAGGGAAATGGCAAAAGAGGCTTATGGCTTAGAGCTTAGAATTGGATCTATATCTTTAGAAAAACTTTCAAGTTTTGAAAAAGAGATTTTTATAGCTAAATATAAACCTACACAAAACCATGAACAAGCTTTGATAAAAGGGGAGGGCTTAGACTATTTTGATTATCTTCTAAAACTTGATGATAAATTTCATATAAAAGATAAAAAAGATGAATTTTATGAGTTAGATTTAGAAGGTTTAGAGTGCAGATGGTCTTATATTGAATCGTCAAAGGATGAGACTTTGTCATTTATTTTAAAATGTCCTAATGAAAAAGATTATAAAGAGGTTTTAGAAAATATTGAAAAAATTATTGGTGATTCTAATTCAAGACATCCAATTGATGAAAATAAATTGCTACTAAGTTTTAAGGCTAAAGATTTAAATGTTGAAGCTTCTTTTTTATCAAAATCATCATTAGGTAAAATGCTTAATTTATTTAAATTAAGAGTTATAAATTTTTTAGGGCTTTTCTTAATGAAGTTTAAAATTGGTGAGTGGGAAAATTATAAAAAAAGAATCATCTCAACAACAGATATTGAAAAGTTCGACAATATAGTAAGAATGGTTTTTTCTATTAGTAATAAACAGATGGAAAAACTTGAAGAGTATTTGGAAAAAGAGTACCAAAATAAAAAACTTGTTTATGGAATAAATAAGTCAAAACATGCACTTATGACATGTTTGATTTTTGAAAGACATGGTAAACACATCCATTTTGTGGATACTACAAATGGCGGATATGCAATTGCAGCAAAGGCATATAAAAAAAGGTTAGAAGAGATAAATTAAAATTATGTTTCATATAGTGAAACTATTTTAAACTAATCTTTCTACTAAGTTTACAATTAAATTCACTTTCTATAAGATTAACTAAATCTAATTATAGGAGAGTGAGATGTCAAAAAAGATATTAATTATTGCTGGTGACTTTGTAGAAGACTATGAATTGATGGTGCCTTTTCAATGTTTGAAAATGTTAGGTCATGAAGTTGATGTTATTTGCCCAGATAAAAAAGCAGGGGAGCAAATAAAAACTGCAATTCATGATTTTGAAGGTGACCAGACATATACTGAAAAGCCTGGACACAATTTTACATTAAACGCTTCTTTTGATGAAATTGATGAAACAAAATATGATGCTTTATTAATTCCAGGGGGTAGAGCACCAGAGTATATCAGACTTAATGGAAGAGTTATTGAAATGGTAAAACATTTTGATAATGAGAAAAAACCAATTGCTTCAGTTTGCCACGGAGCACAAGTTTTAGTTGCAGCTGGTATTGTAAAAGATAAAACTTGTTCAGCTTATCCAGCTTGTGCACCTGATATTAATACAAATGGTGGAACATGGGTTGATATTGGTTTTGAAGATGCTTATGTTGATGGACATTTAGTTACAGCAGCAGCTTGGCCTGCACATCCTGCTTGGTTAGCAAAATTTAACGAACTTTTATAGAAAATATGCAAAACTAATTTTTATTAGTTTTGCATAAAGGATTATAATGTCAGATTCTTTGAAATCTCTATCTAAGGGTTTACAAGTTTATAAAGAGATTGTAAATTATGGAAAACCTATTCAAGCTTCTACTCTTTGTAGTAAAATGAATATAAATAAAAGTACTATGTCAAGAATCTTACAGACATTATCCAATGAAGATTATATTGAATATTTAGATGATTCAAATGAGATTATTCCCAAAAGCTTAGAGAATGAACAAAATAAAAAAACAAAAATACAACTTCTTGTTCAAAAAACAAAACCACTATTAGAAGAGATATCAAAACTGACAAATGAGTGTGCTTATTTAGGTATTTTTGATAACAATAAAGTTTTATATTTAAATCAAGTTGATAATAGTTCTAGAAAGCTTAAAACTAGAAATAATATAGGTCTTCAAACACCTTTACATACGAGTGCTTTAGGTAAATCAATACTTGCATTTGGTAACTATAGTTTAGAAAATTTAAAATTAAATCAATATACTCATAATACAATAAAAAATTTGGAAGAACTAAATCAGACTTTAGAAGATGTTCAGAAAAATGGATATTCTATTGATTATAGTGAATTCCAAGATAATATGTGTTGTACGGCTGTTCCTTTATTTAACCATGAAAATATATTAATTGGTGCAGTGGGAATATCTGGTACTAAAGAACGACTTACAATGGAAAAATTAAATTTACTAGGTAAAGAGATTTCATCTTTAGTTGAAGGATATAATATTATTTGTTAGTAAAGTTTTAATAAAAATTTTGATAAAAACTAAAGACAAAAAAATTATTATACACTGGATAGAAAATGAAAGAAAAAATATATTTACTTCCTGGTCTTATGACAGATGAAAGATTATGGAGTAAACTTATACCTTTATTAGATGATTATGAACTAATACATTTACCTTTACCCCATACTTGTGATTTTGATCAATCCGTAAAACAATTAAATGAACAAATAGAGGATGAAAAGATTAATCTTTTAGGTTTTTCTTTAGGTGGATATACCGCATGCTATTTTGCTACAAAGTTTCCCCAAAAGATAAAAAAACTAATGCTTGTTGCTGGGACTCCTAGTTCAATGAATGAAGATGAAATTGAAAAAAGAAAACTAACCTTGCAACAAATGAACAATTTAGGATTTAAAGGTTTATCTTACAAAAAAACTCAATCTTTATTAGAAGAATCAAATAGAGATAATGAAGAGCTAATTGCATTAGTGCAGGATATGTTTTCTTCTATGGGAAAAGATGTTTATAATGTTCAAATGGAAAGTACATTTAAAAGAGATGATATTTATAAGCAGTTAATTTCTTTAAAATTCCCTATTAAGTTTTTTTATTCATTAAATGACAGACTTATAAATCATGAATCCCTTAAAAAAATAAAAAAAGAACATACAAATATTGAAGTAATATCAAGGGAGGGTACTTCTCATATGCTTCCTTTAGAAACTCCTGAATTATTATCTGACTTAATAAAATCATGGATAAAAGAAAGTAGCTTTTAAAGAAGCTACTTTTTTGAAATTTTGAATTTACTTTTTTTCACTTAATTCTTATTTAACTTTTTAATCATAAAATTAATTATTCAATGTTAAGGAGTTTATAATGAAATACTTACTAAAAATCATCTTAACTCTTTTTATCTCTATAAATTTATTTGCTGACGAAAAATTTGAAATAAATAAAATAGAAACAAATCTTGGGATAATATGGGGAATAGACTTCATAGATGATAAAAGAATGATTCTTACAACAAAAGCTGGTAACATATTAGTTTTAGAATTAGACACTTTAAAATTAAAACCATTAATAGGTAAAATTGATGTTCATAATCATGGTCAAGGTGGTCTATTGGATGTTAAAAAATCTCCAAATTTTGATACTGATAAAACTTTTTATTTTACTTATTCAAAATCTATAAATAACCAAGGTGTTACAACACTAGCAAGTGCTAAATTCGATGGAGAAAAACTTATAAATTTTAAAGATTTGTTTGTTAGTGATTCTGCTACAGATAAGAATGTTCATTTTGGTAGTAGAATCACATTTGATGAAAATGGTCACCTGTTTTTTTCTATAGGAGATAGGGGAGTTAGGAAATATGCTCAAGATTTAACAAATCATGCAGGTACCATTATTAGATTAAATTTAGATGGTAGTATCCCTAGTGATAACCCTTTTGTTAAAAGTAGAGGAAAACTTCCTGAAATTTATAGTTATGGTCATAGAAATCCACAAGGAATTTTTTATGATAAAAAAACTCAACGTTTATGGAGTATTGAGCATGGTCCAAGAGGTGGAGATGAAATCAATTTAATTGAAAAAGGGAAAAATTATGGTTGGCCAGTTATTTCATATGGAAAAGAGTATTGGGCACCTTTAGATGTGGGAGAGGGGACACATAAAAAAGGGATGATACAACCTAAAAAAGTCTATATACCATCAATTGCTCCTAGTTCACTTATTGTTTATAATGGTAAACTTTTTAAATCATTAGATGGAAAAATTTTAGCTACAGCTTTAAAATTAAGACATTTAAATAAAGTTGAAATTAGTGAAGATTTATCTTTAGTTAAAGAAGAAAGATTTCTAGAAAACATAAGGGAGAGGATGAGAAATATAGTTGAATCTAAAAATGGAGAACTTTTTATTTCAACTGATAGTGGAAATATTTATAAAATCTCAAGCAATTAAGCTTGAGATTCTTGTTGTAAGTTTTTTGGCGTACATTTCTTACTAATCATACATGTTGGGCAAAAGTCAACAATACCGGCAATTAACGGAATAATTCCTAAATAGAACCATACAATTCCTGTAAAGAAACCAATAGCAATTAGAACCACTCCAATAATAATTCTAAACTTTCTACAAAAGCTTCTAAATTTGTCAAACTTATTCATATATAACTAACCTTTATGATTTTTTCATAATTATATCTTATGAAACTTAAGCAATTTTTAATAAAAAATGTTAAGAAAATCTTATAGTTTATTATATTTTGTTGTGTTATTTCTATTTAAACTTAACTTTTTTAAACACTTTTATCTCTTCATGATTTATAGAAGATTGGTAAACTAAAACTTCAACGCCTTGTTTTATAACCTCTTCAAAAATTTCATTATATTTTTTATCTATCTCATAGGCTATTCTAAAAGGAAGATAATCGGTTCTTTGTATTATATAAAGCATAACAGCTCTATGTCCCTCTTTTACCATATCTCTTAATTCTTCTAAATGTTTTTGACCTCTAGTTGTTTTTGCATCTGGAAATGCTAAAGTAGACCCTAGATTTAAACTTACACTTTTAATCTCGACAAAACATTTCTTATCACTATCATTATTCCACAATAAGATGTCAATTCTACTATTTTGATTTCCATATTTTTGTTCTGGTTTTAGATTATCATAACCTTGTAATTCAGTTATTACGCCATTTTCAATTGCTTCAATTGCAATTTTATTTGCAACACCTGTATTTGTACAGATTAACTCTTTTCCCATTTTTGTAAGTTCAAGGGTATATTTTAATTTTCTTTTTGGATTATCATGGTGTGTTATCCATACATCACAATTGTCTTCAATGCAACTTGTCATTGCTCCACTATTTGGTACATGGGCTGTTATTTCACTTCCATCATCTAAAACTATGTCAGCTAAAAACCTTTTGTATCTTTTTATTAATTTACCATGTATAAGTTTTTCAAATTTCATTGTTATTCCTTTAAAAAATGCATTATACAAAATATTGTTTAAAAGAGTTTTTTTTAAGGAGGTATAGTTATTGCATAGAAGCCTATAAAAAATGGTAAGAAAAATATGGAATTTCAAGATAATAAGCATCTTCTAAAACACAATGAAATGGATGAGATTCATAAAGAGTTTGTTCAAATATATAATGGCGCAGACTACAATTCAATTGGTAGTATAATAAATAAAACAAAAGAGTTATTCGAACATACAAAAAGACATTTTTCTTATGAAGAATCACAAATGGATCAATTTAATTATCCAACTTCAAGGGAGCATAAAGAAGAGCATCAAAAAGTATTACACGAAATGCAATTCTTTTTGGAAAAAAGTAATACTTCAATAGGCAAACAACTATTAAAAGCTTATTATAAACAGAAACTTCCAGATTGGTTTGATTTACATCTAATAAGTATGGATAGCGATTTAGCTAGTTTTTTAAAACAATTTAAAAAAGGATGATTTTAAATGATTACTCCTGCAATTGGTACTATAGAGTTATATAATCAACTACAATCCTTAATAGATGCTGATATCCCTTGTTTTATACATGGAAGTCCCGGAATAGGTAAATCATATATTGTAAATGATATAGCTTTACAAAATGATTTAGAATTGATTGATGTAAGACTTTCTCAACTTGATGCGGTTGATTTAAGAGGAATCCCTACAATCTCAAATAATCAAACAAAATGGATGCCTCCTATTTTTTTACCCTCAGATGAGAACTCAAAAGGTATTTTATTCCTAGATGAGTTAAACTCAGCTCCACTATCAGTACAAGCAGCTATTTATCAGTTAGTTTTAGATAGAAAAATAGGGGAGTATATACTCCCAAAAGCTTGGAGAATAGTTTGTGCTGGAAATAAAATAGATGATAAGGGGATTGTTTTTAAACTTCCTAGTCCACTAATTAATAGAATGGTTCATATTGTTTTAGAAGCTAAATATGATGACTTTAAAATTTGGGCAATCAAAAATGATATCCATCCATTTATCATAGGATTTTTAGGCTTTAGGCCAGATTTACTTAGTACTGAAGTTCCAAGTTCAACTGAAACAAATCCTGCTTTTTGTACACCAAGAGCTTGGAATATGTTATCAAATATTTTAAAAAGAAATGAAAATTTAAATGGAATTCACCCAATTGTATATGGTGCAGTAGGTTTTAGTGCTGGAATTGAGTTTATCTCTTTTGTAAAGGTTTATAAAACACTACCTAATATAGATGCTATTTTAGATGGGCAAAGTGATATTGTACCAAATGAACCTAGCGCCTTGTATGCTTTATGTGCAGCTATTATTGAAAAGTATAAAGACAATACTCAAGGAAAAAATCTATTTAAATATGCAAAACATCTTCCCGTTGAGTTTAATGTGATGCTAATAAAAGATTTAATAGTCAAAGATGAAAATATAGTAGAACTTGAAGAATTTGATGCTTGGATGGAGCGGTATGGTGAGTATATCATATGATGAAGTTTTTAAGAAAATAAGAATTAATTTTTTATTTAATCATCCTTTTCTTTCGGTATTAGCATTATCAATTCCTACAAATTTTAGAAAAAATAAATATAGTGCTTTTCAAACTAATGGCAAAGAGATATCTGTTGATATAAAAAAGCTAGAAAAATATTCTAATGATGAGATAAGTTATCTTTACGCTCACACACTATTACATATAGTTTTAAAACACCCCTTTCGACAAAAAACTAGGGAACAAAAACTTTGGAATCAAGCTAGTGATTTAGTTACTAACTTAGTTTTATCGAGCTTTTCAAAAATTGGAAAAATGCCATTAGATGAAATGCTAGATTTAGATTTAGAAAATAAATGTGTTGAAGAGGTGTATGAGATACTTAGAAAAGAAGAAGAAAATAATAAAAGTTCTTCAGAAGAAAAAAAAGATGATGAGATAAAAACTAAACCAAAAGAGAATGGTAAGTTAAAAGCTTATATCTATGATAAATCAAAGATGGATTTAGAAGAAGTAAATGATGATAAAACCAATGATGGTGATAGAGAAAAACTAGATGGAATTATAATCCAAGCACTTTCTATTGCTAAAAAGAGTTCAAAAGAGTATCAAGGGATGCAAATAGAAATTGATACTTTGATAAAGCCAGAGATATCTTTACAAGATACACTAAAAGAGTATTTAACTGCTTCATTATTTGAAAAAACTACAACATATTCAAGACCAAATAGAAAATTTATTCATAATGATTTATATCTACCTGGAAGTAAAAAAAATGATGAGATGATAGAGGTTTTTATTGCCCTTGATAGTAGTTCTAGTGTTACACTTGATGAATATAAGAAATTTTTGGGTGTTGTAAAAGATGTTTGTGAAGGTTTTTATGAGTATAAAGTACAAGTACTGCCTTTTGACTTAAAGGTTAAAGAGGAGTATATTATTTCATTTGATTCTTTTAATCCTTTGATAGAAAAGGAACTTTTTATCCCTAAAAGTGACGGTGGAACCAATTTTGACGAACTATTAAGATATCTAAAAAAATCAAGTGATATTAGAAGTGATAATTTATTAATGGTTTTAACAGATGGTGAATTTGAGATGCATGAAAGTTTAGTTTGCAAGACACTATTTATAATAAGTGAGAAAAAAAATATAAAGAGGTTTGAAAGTTTTGGAAGAGTTATTCAATTTGACCTATAAAGATGAAGTGGAATTGTTAAAAGATGAGGATGATTTTGAAGCACTTGGGGATGAAAAATACTTAAAGCATCCAGACATGGAAGCAAGACTTTATTGGGCTTTTTGTAGACCAAATGGTTCTTGTGAAGAACAAATTGCAGATGTCGAACCTTTAGTATCAATTATGGCTTTTAATCACTCAAAACTGCCTGCTCTTAGAAGGTTTCAATTACTAAATGATGATGTGATAAAAAAAGATAATCTAAGAGTAAAAATTAGAAATAGAACTAGAATGCTTTTTAGGGCAATGGTTGATAATGATTTTACTGAGTTAAATCAAGTATTAGACATAGTTCCTGTTTTTTTGCCTGTTGCAATTGACCAACTTAAAACAGGTAGAAAGTGGAATGATATCAAAGCAGATGAGATAGAAGCTACTAAGTTTATAAAAAGAAGTAGCGAATTTATAGATAATGAATATAAAGAATCTTTATTTCTAAAACTACAAGATTTTGAAGAGTATGATGAGAGTGAATTAAAAGAGTTCTTAAAACAAGTAGAAGAGAAAAAAGATGAGATTCATTCTTTAATACTTGAGTACTATAATCAAAAAGTAAAAGTTTGGATAAAACACAGTGATATTCATATACTACAAAAAAAAGTCATAGAAAAACTTGCAAATAAACTTATAGACTAGGTTGATTTTTCTTTACTTTTTGTATTTTTTCCACTAGTTCCCAAGCTCCAGTCACAACACTAGTTCCCAAGCTTCAGCTTGGGAATTCATATGAATCTTTCAACCTCAATCAATCCTTCTATATCTTCATAATCTCTTGCACTACTATATCTCCAATGTTTAGCCTTCTCAATATATCCTCTTTTTATAGGATTATTATGAATATAATTAATCCGCTCAATCATCATTTTCTCATCTTTTATAAGTTTTGGTTGAAACCCTTCTTGCCAAACTTGATATGTGGTTTGTGTTTTATGGGCTTTTTTATAAAAAGCAAGTTGGTCAAGAATGGTTTTAGCATTTGATTTTTGAAGAAGTTTGATAAGTTCTTTAGCTGTAAAAGATTTGAATTTTTTCATAGTTTTTGAAATATCATCACTACTTATTATCATATGAAGATGATTTTCAAGTATTACATAGGAGTAGATTTTTAAATTATCACTTTTTTGTAGGTATTTTAAAGATTCAAATATGATATTTGTACTTTCAATTCTTGTAAAAATAGGTATCCAATGAAGCACTGTGCAAGTGACAAAATGTGGATAAGTTTCTTCAAAAACTTTATATCTACTTCTTCCCATTTGCTATCCTTTTTATGATTTGATATTAAAGTTTAGCGAATAATAGGAAATATAATTAATTTGATTACATATTGTAATGTTTTTGTAGTTGGGAATTAATATATGCATTCCCAATGAGGACATTGGGAACGAGAGTGAGTAGCTCCAGTCACCAACACTAGTTCCCAAGCTACAGCTTGGGAATTCATATGTGAGTTTAAAGTTAATAAACTGAAAGTTTTTATTTAAGTATTCATTCCCAACGGAGACGTTGGGAACGAGGAAAAAAATACCAAAAAAGAAAATAATAAAATTAATTCTTAATTTAAAAGTAATTAATTAAATTCCTCCTCCATTAGAACCACCAGAACTTCCACCACTGGAACCTCCTGATGATGAACTAGATGATGATGAATCTCCTCCACTCATAGCATTTGATTTTTTATTATATTTCTCAACTGCATCCCATAATTTATTTGCAAATTCTTGAGGTAAAATATATGATTTAACTCCATCTTTTTCAAAAAAAGCATTTGTTGGTAAATTTTTTTCAATACATTTAACAGCATTTAAACTATCACAACCAATCTCTTTTAATGCTTTATTATACTCAATTCCTCCAAGACCTGAATTAAATGAAGAATCTCTTGGGTATTCTTTTAAAACATAATTCCCAACTAAAACACCATTTTCATCAATAGAATATTTTGACTTTTGTAAAGCCTCATCTTTTACATTATAAGTAATTAAAGTTTTTCCATTTAAATCTAAAGGTTTAACTCCATTTACTGAACATCCAGTCCCTAATAATCCAACTAATCCCATACTTGCAATTGTTTTTTTATCCATTATAATAACTCCAAAGGTTTTATGAATATTTTATTCCCCCCCCTTAATAACAATTTAAATGATTTATAATTTCTAGTTCTCAACTAGTTCCCAAGCTCCAGCTTGGGAACTAGGGTATAAAAATTCTTTTCTTTTTGCATTTTTTAACTAAAATATCAATCTAATATTTATAGATATTTTGGAGATATTATGAAAAGAGTTTATATAACAGATAAAGTTACAAATCCTGATATAGAAAAAGAGGTTTTAGGGGATGAATTATCACCTGAACTACATGAGGGGATTGAAGTACTATTAGTATGGCATCATAAAATTACAAATGAATATATTGATAAATTGCCAAATCTAAAAGCTTTAGTTAGATATGGGGTAGGTTATGATGTATTTCAAGATTTAGAGTATATCAAATCAAAAGGGATTTATGCTTCAAATACTCCTGATTATGGGACAGATGAAGTAAGTGATACAGCAATTGCGATGATTATGAATATTGCCCGTGGAATTACTAGATATGATTATCAGTGTAGAGAGTATGATGATGGCTCATGGCAAACAAACACATTAAAATATATCAAAAGAACAAGTGATTATAAACTAGGAGTTATTGGAGCAGGGCGAATTGGTGGAAGTGTTTTATTAAAAGCAAATGCTCTAAGATTTCAAACACATTTTTATGACCCATATTTATCAAGTGGTACTGAAAAAATGCTTGGTGCAAAAAGATTTGATAATCTTGATGAGCTTCTTGAAACTTGCGATATCATCTCTATAAATGCACCTTTAAATAAACAAACAAATGCAATGATTGATGAAGAGTTTATTTCTAAAATGAAACCAGGAAGTTCTTTTGTAAACACAGCACGTGGTGCTATTGTTAAAGATTTAGATGTATTTTATGAACCCTTAAAATCTGGACATTTAAATTGTGTTAGTTTAGATGTACTTCCAAGTGAACCACCTCAAAGTTGTAAGATAATTGAAGCTTGGAAGGCAAAAGAAAAATGGCTTGATGGAAGATTTATAATCAATCCCCATTCTGCTTTTTATAGTGATAAAGCATACTTTGAGATGAGACAAAAAGCTGCTTTAAATGTAAAAAGAGTACTAGATGGTAAAAAACCAATAAATATTGTAAATGGATTAGATTAATTATGAATTATAAAGAAAGTTTCAAATCGTCATTAAAAAGTGCGTGGATAGTTTTAAAACTTATTATTCCAATTTATATAATTGCTGATATATTATTTTACTATAACACTTTATCTTATATTAGTTTTTTAATTGAACCATTTACTTCAATAATTGGTTTACCGCCAGAAACATCACTAGCTATTATTAGTGGAATGTTTTTAAATGTTTATGCTTCTGTTGCCTTTGCTGCGCCATTGGATTTAAGTATTCATCAGTGGTCAATTTTGGCTGTATTTGTAGGTATTGCCCATTCTCTTCCTGTTGAGGGAGTGATTATGAAAAAAATTGGAATAGGTAATTTCTATTCATATACCCTTAGGATAATAAGTGCTTTTATAGTTGCTTTTTTTACTTCATTGATGCCTGCAAATTTTTTTAGTGCAAGTTTGACAGATAAAGTATTTGAAAAACAAACATATGAAAATATCGTTGATTTATTGCAAAATTCTATTTTAAATTCAATTGAATTGAGTATCACCGTAATTATTTTAATTACAGTATTGATTTTTTTGATGGATTTTATAAAAAGTAGGAATTTTATTAAACAATCACAAAAAAATGTTAGTAAAGGCTTTTCTATAACCGTTGGTATAATTTTAGGTATTACATATGGAGCTGGAATTTTAATAAAAGAGGTTGAAAGTGGAAATATCTCTAAGGATGATATTTTCTATATAGGTACATTTTTGATGATTTGTCATGCTGTTATTGAGGATACTTTATTGTTTGTAATATTTGGAGCTGATTTTACTATGGTTGTAGTAATTAGAACCATTGCAGCTATTATAATCTCATATATCCTACTACAATGGTATAAAAAAAGGGATAGTAAAAGATTAGATTTTAGAGTAATCTAAAATCTTCTTTACATATCTTTTATCTCTCATCCCAACAAGTATTCTTGTAATATACTCTTTTTGTTCTAAATATTTTAAAGCAACACCATCTATTGGACCATTTATATTTAGTTCTTTTGCAACTTCTTTTGAAATTCTACTTTTTATATTACTTTTGTAGCAGTTTAAAAAGTTGTCAACTAATTGGAAATAAACAGGGTCAAGATTGATATTTTGAACAATATAAGGGATTACTTGGTATTCAATAATATCATCAACATCACCTGCCCACCTATATTCATTTTCTATTTTTAAAATTTGGTCAATAACCTCTTGAAAAGCATCATTATTTATCTCTCTAATTTGTGATAAAAGGGAATCATAGTTTATACACTCTTCATATGAAGCAAGCCTAATCATTTTATCATCTTTCATTGCATTTAAGGGTCTATTAATATGAACTTCTAAACCATTTTCATAGGCCCATTTTGCACACTCTTCCCCCTCATTTTCAAACATATTCATTGGAAGTTGTATTACTTTAAAATGGTGATTATCCCCAGCAATCTCTTTTGCATAATTTATTAAGTGTCTATATTCTAAAAAGTGATAATTGATTCTTTTTTTTGCAAAGGAATTTGAACTAATTCCATAGGCTTTTATTTTTCCCTCTTTAACCTTTGATTCTAAAAAGGCAAAGGCTTTTTTTATTCTTTGTTGCATAATCTCATGGTGTTTTAAAATAGCTTGTTCTGTCATACCAACTTTTATCTCTTTTAATAAGTAGTATTCAGGATTGTGGAGTAAATATACATCTATATAGTCTGTTTTTAATCTCTCTAAACTTCTATTGATTTGATCTTCTAGAAACTCCTCATGTATACTATGAAAACAGCTTTCATCATATCTTACTAAATCTTCAACCTTAAAACCTTCCATAACTCTTTTTAGGTTTTCACCTTGTATATATCCACCTTTTGAAACAATAGTAAAATCTTCTCTATTTCGGTTTTCTATTACTTGACCTATCATAATCTCTGCTTCACCATGCATATAATTTGATGATGTGTCAATATGTGTAATTCCATTATCTAAAGCATAATTTAATGCTTCTTTATGAATTGGATTTTGATAAGTTGTTCTGTAAGTTCCGAATGAATATTTTGAAAGCATGTAATACCTTTGTAATTGAAAAAAAGTATTATATGCAAAAATAATACCGTAAACAATTAAAGGCATGATATTTGCATATGGATTATTAGAATTAAGGAGTCAAGATGTTTTATGTTAAAAAAAAGATTGTTTTTTATGAGAAACCAGGTTGTTTAGGGAATAAAAAACAAAAAGAGCTTCTAAAAGAAAATGGACTTGAACTTGAAGTTAAATCAATACTTGATACAAAATGGGATAAAAAAACTTTAGAGTCATTTTTTATTGGATTGGAAAAACATGAGATTGTAAATGAATCTGCTCCAAAAATAAAAAAAGGTGAGATAGACCTAAATTCAATAACAAAAGAACAATTAATCTATAAAATGATTAGTGATCCAATTTTGATAAAAAGACCTTTGATTATTGCAGGTGAAAGTAACATCTGTGGATTTGATATAGAAAAGTTAAATGAGTCTTTAAATTTAAATATCAGTACTACAAAAAAAATTGGAGTATGTGAAGGTAGTAATGAAACTTGTAACTAGGTGAATCCTTCACTTAATCTATTTTTTGTATAATAAACAGAAAAAAGAGACTTTCTTATGCCTAAACTATTTCAAAAAATCATCATTTTTGGTTCTATTTTTATAATTATTCTTTCTATTATTGATTTGTCATTTCTATGGCTTGCTTTGATATTTGCAATTATAATTGCAGTTGGTGTTTATGATACAAAACAAACTAAACATGCTTTATGGAGAAACTTCCCTGTAATTGGACGTATAAGATGGGTTTTAGAAGAACTTAGACCCCCTATTAGACAATATTTTATTGAATCAGATATAGATGGTGTGCCAATTAATAGACAAGCAAGAAGTGTTGTTTATAGACGTTCAAAAAAACAACAAAGCACTATACCTTTTGGAACAAAAATGGATGTTTATCAAGAGGGTTACGAATGGATAGGGCACTCTTTAAATGCTTTAAAAGCCCATGATTTAGACTTAAGCCCAAGGGTATTAATAGGTGGGAGTGATTGTAAAATCCCATATAATGCATCTATTTTAAACGTTTCTGCTATGAGTTTTGGAGCTTTAAGTGCAAATGCAATTATGGCTTTAGGTCATGGGGCAAAAATTGGAAAATTTGTTTTAAATACAGGTGAGGGTGGATTAAGTAGATATCATCTAACATCAAATTGCGATTTAATATGGCAAATTGGAACTGGGTATTTTGGTTGTAGAGATGAAAATGGAAATTTTCATGAAGAAAAATTTGCAAAAAAAGCTTTAAATGAAAATGTAAAAATGATTGAAATCAAACTTTCACAAGGTGCAAAACCTGGACATGGTGGGATTTTACCAGCAAATAAAAACACCCTTGAGATAGCTGAAGATAGAGATGTTAAACCTCATACTAAAGTTGATTCCCCACCAACTCACAGCACTTTTAATTCAAGCTTAGGACTTTTAAAGTTTATTAAAAGATTAAGAGATTTAAGTGAAGGAAAACCAGTTGGATTTAAACTTTGTGTTGGAAGAAAAGAGGAGTTTATAGATATTTGTAAAGCAATGGTTCAACACAATATTAGACCAGACTTTATAACTGTTGATGGTGGAGAAGGTGGAACAGGGGCTGCTCCTTTGGAATATACAAACTCTGTTGGTATGCCACTTAGAGAGGCTTTGGTTTTTGTAGTTGATTGTTTAAATGGATTTAATTTAAAAGATGAGATAAAAGTTGTTGCTTCTGGAAAGATTTTAAATGGTATGGATATTGCTAAAGTGTTTGCCCTTGGAGCAGATTTAGTAGCAAGTGCTAGAGGAATGATGTTAAGTCTTGGATGTATTCAGGCTTTACAATGTCATAAAAACACTTGTCCAACAGGTGTTGCTACACAAGATATGAGATTATCAAAAGGACTTGTAGTTGAAGATAAAAAACAAAGAGTTGCAAATTTTCATGAAGTAACTTTAGAGAGTTTTATTGAGATTATTGCTTCAGCAGGACTTGATAATCCACACAAACTAAATAGAACACATATTTTTAGAAGATTAGACCAGACTACATATAAAAGATATGATGAATTGTTTCCACCTATGCAAAAAGGTGATTTGTTGAATACTCCATATCCAAAAAGCTTTGAAAGATTTATGTAGCGTTTAAATATCTTAAGGAATATTTCTTGCATTATATTAAACAAATATAAATACAAGGAATAAAAATGGCAAATTTCGTAGAGTTTTTAAAGGAAAATGAATTAGCATGGCAACCATCATTTCAAGGTGTACTAAGTGATGGTACATATGGATATAGAGGAGCTTTGATAGTAGAAGCTGGAAAACAAATCTCTCCTGATAGAAAACTTCCTCCTAAGATTCAAGCAAAACAAGTAATTACTATTCTTGATGATACAATGAAGTTTTTTGCTTGTGAATTAGAAAGTTTTCATGACTTAGCACCACTAGTAGAGAAATATAAAGATTTTTTAGTATCAGGTGGTTTATATCTATTATATGTGACTGATTTAGAAAAAGCTGGTACTTTTGAGTATGAAGGTGTTAAATTTACGGCATTTCCTTTAGATGAAAGCTCTGTTTGGAATGAACTTTTAGAACTAGCAGATTTAGATAAATCAGATATGAAAAGATTAAAAAAACAAGAAGAAAAAATTGAAGCAGTATATGAGGAATTGGTTGGGACTGATGTAGAAGAAACAAGTGCCTCATATGAAGAGATGTTAACTTTTGTAGGGGAAAGCTCAAAACAACTTATGGGTGCAGTTTAATCTCTCTTTCACCATTTTTAGTTTCACTAATTTTTTAGTGAAACTATCTTTTCAATTTATATAAAAGAAAATAAAGTAGCATAATAATAAACTGTCAAAATTGATTTGAAGGATAATTATGACTAAACTTTTTTTAACTGACCTTGACCACACTTTTTTACGTAATGACTTATCTATTAGCTCTTATAGTTTAAACACTTGGAATAATATGTCTAAAAAACATATTATGAGTATTGCTACAGCTAGAAGTTACAAAAAAAGCGAGCAGTTTTTAAAAGGACTTAATACAAACGCACCAATGATTTTATTAGATGGTTCTTTAATAGTATCTCCTGAAAAAAAGATTTTAGATATGAAAATTTTATCCCAAGAGATTGGAAATGAGATTATTGAGTGTGGAAAAAAACTTGGAATCTATCCTGTAGTTTTATCCCTAAAAGATAAAAATCTTAATGAGGCTTTTTTATATCCAAAACAAAGAAATAGTTATACTAATGAGTTGATAAAAAGATATCATATGGATGATAATCTTCAAGAATCTAACAATATAAAAGCAATGAAAGAGAATTTTAAAATAGTTTATTTCTCTACAAAAGAGCAATTACAACAATTACAAGAAAATCTTCATACAGTTTTTAAAGATGAAATTAAATCTATTTTAGCTCCTGAAGCTTATATGGGATGTTATTTTCTAACAATTTTACATAAAGATGCTGATAAAGCCCATGGTTTAAAAACTGTACATGAATTGATGCAAATTGATTATAAAGATTTTACAGTTTTTGGTGACAATTTAAATGATATGGGAATGTTTGAGTTGGCAAAAACTAGTGTTGCTGTTTCAAATGCCCATGAAGAACTAAAAAAAATAGCTACTTATGTTTCATCTTATACAAATGATGAAGATGCAGTAGCTAAATACTTACAAACTATTGGCTAACTCTAAACGTTCTGGGGTACCTATATCACTCCAGATACCTTTATGAAGTTCATAGCTGATTTTATTTTGAGCGTCAAGTTCTTTTAAAAGTGGTCCTAAAGCTTTTTTTTCTATTTTCATATTTTCAAAAATCTTTTTACTGTAATATCCAATGCCACTAAAAGTATAAAAAGAATCTTTATATTTAAAGTCTCCATTTGGATTGTGTTTAGGATTTGGTACTAATATTAGATGAGCTAAAGAGTTATTTAGTTTGAAATTTATATCAAAATCATAATCACACCATATATCACTATTTACAACTAAAAAGGTTTCACTTAAAAGGGGCAGTGATTTAATAATAGCACCTGCTGTTTCTAAAGCACCACTTTGTCTTTCATCACTATATATAATTTTAATTCCCCACTTTGAACCATCACCTAATTTTTCTATAATTTGCTCACCTAAATATGCAATATTTATAATTATTGTTGTAAATCCCTTTGCGATTAACTTTTCAATATGCCACTGTATTAAAGCTTTATCTTTTACTTTTAAAAGTGGTTTTGGAGTGGTATTAGTTAAAGGTTTCATCCTTTCACCTCTGCCAGCTGCAAGTATCAATGCTGTAATATTTGGGGCTGGCATGGTAATTTTACCTTTGATAATATTTCATAAAGTTCATTAAGCTCTGGATATTTTTTTAAACTTTCAAGCACATATTCTAAAGTAAGTGGTAAATCTTTTAAATATCCATTTTTGTTGTCTCTTATATAAAGTCTTGCAAAAATACCTAAAACTTTTATATGTCTTTGTAATCCCATAAAATCAAACCATTGTAAAAACTCTTCATCGCTTATTTTAAGTCTCTTTTGTTCTTTGAAATAAAGTGCCAATTTTTCAATATCTTTTGGATTAAATTTTATATATAAATCTTTTAGTAAGGATACTAAATCATATACAATAGAACCATTCATAGCATCTTGATAATCTATTATTCCAAGTGGTTCACAAAACATAATATTTCGTGAATGAAAATCTCTATGTACAAATACTCCTTGAGGGTGAGAAAGCACTTTTTTTGCTATTAAATCAATACTTTTTTCAATAACCTCAATCTCTTCTTTATTTAGATTTTTTTGTAAATATTTATTTAAAAACCACTCTTTCATTAAATTCATCTCTTGTTTTAAAAAAGCTTCATCATATAAAGGTAAATCTTTTGCATCAATTTTTTGCATAGTAATAATTTCATCTATGCATTTTTTGTAAACTGTTTTAAAGTTATCCTTGTTTAATTTATCAAGTAGATTTAAAGAGCCTAAATCTTCTAAAATCAGAAAACCTTTTTCATAATCTTCAAAAACGATTTTTGGAGCATGGGAATTTACACTTAATAAAAGATTCGTTACTTTAATAAAAGGTTTTAAAGATGATTTTTCTAAAGATGAATCCATTAAAATAAAACTCTTATTTTTATCTTTTAATCTAAAGTATCTTCTAAAACTAGCATCACTAGAAGCAACTTCAATGGTAAAATTTTCATAGGAAGTATCTTTTAAAAACTCTTTAATCTTTTCCATGAATTGCTCCTAAAATAGTTGGTTTTGATGAACCTGTAATTGCTGACAAATCAATAGCTTGGTGATTGATTCTTTTAAAAGCTAACCATGCAAAGGCAATTGCTTCTAAGAAGTTACTATCTATTCCAAGTTCATCACTTTTTATTACTTTTATTTTATTTAGTCTATTTGAAAGTTTTTCCATTAAATATTTATTTTGGGCACCACCACCACATACAATTAATCTTTTTATCTCTTTTGTTTTTAATGCTTCAATTATAGGAATACTAACAAATTCTAAAAGTGTTGCTTGTATATCAACTGCATTTATAGAAGAAAAGTTTTTTAGTTTATCTTCTAACCATGAAGCATTAAAATACTCTCTGCCTGTACTTTTAGGGGGAAGTTTTTTAAAATAAGGGTCATCTAGTAGTACTCTTAAAAGTTCTTCATTTACTTTTCCACTTTTAGCCCATACACCATCTTTATCAAAAGGGGTTTTTTGATTTTTTTGTATCCAGTAATCACTTAATATATTTGCAACGCCAATATCAAAACCTAAATATTCCTTTGTCAAAATAGTGATGTTTGCAATTCCACCAAGATTTAATACTGCTGTTTGTTTATCATCAAATAAAGATTTATGAAAAGCAGGAGTTAAAGGTGCACCTTGACCATTATTTGCTATATCCCCACTTCTAAAATCATTTACTACATCAATTTGAAGTTTTTTTGCCACAAATGAACCATCTCCTAATTGCATTGAAAAAGGGTAGGGCTTATTTGGAGAATGCCAGATAGTTTGTCCATGTAGACCAATAGCTATAATTTTTTCAGCTTTAACTTCAAACTCTTTCAAAAAATTTTTTATTGCATTTGTATACATAAGAGCTAATTTATGATTTAACGTACCTAAAAACTCTAAAGTTATAGGATTTGAAATGGTTTTTAAAACATCTTCTTTAATCTGTTTATCAAAGGGATACTCTTTTGTTTGTAAAGTTTGTATACTATTTTCATCTATTTTACATAAAGCTATATCTATGCCATCAAGACTAGTTCCACTCATAACTCCAATATAAAGTTTAGTATATAAATCATTTTTTACCAAGTTGCATTACTCCAAATGAAAGTGTTGTTCCAATTACTAATTGCCAAGCAAAACCAATATTTAGTCCAAAAGTATATCCTTGCATACAAAAAACACTTGCAAACCCAATAAATAGAGAATAAGGGATTAATTTAGCATTTCCTCTATTTGTAAAAAGGGCACTTGCAAAAACTCCAAGTAACCCACTATATGCATATGCCATAACTCCAAGGGCAAAACTAATAAGTGGAATTGAAGAGTTACTATGTATTATAAAACTAAGAATAGCCATTAACGAAAGTAAGAAAGCAAATATTAAAACAAAAGTTTTTGCAGTTTTTACAAAATGGGTTTCATCAATATTCTTTTTATGTTTAATTTTATATGGCTTATATATATCCTCAATGGCAACACTACTCATTGCTCCTAAAACAGAGTTTGTACTACTAAGTGCTGCAGCAATAGCTCCAATAGTTACAAAACCTTTTAGTCCATTTGGCATCTCATTTAAAATATAATACATAAAAATAGTGATACTCTCCCCTGCAAATTTTTGACTTATTGTATGCTCTTGATAATATAAAAATAGAAGTAATCCAATACTTAAAAATAGGATTGATACAGGGATACTTAAAAGGGTTGCTCCATAAAGTGAAAATCCTGCTTGTTTTTTATCTTTACAAGATAAAACCCTTTGGGCTAAATCCTGGTCAAGACCAAAGGCTGCTATATTTAAAAGCATATAACCTGTTAAAAGAGAAAAGATATTAAATTTACCCTCATTGGTAAAACTTAATTCAAAATCGATATATTTTAATTTTTGAGCTTCACTTAGAGTTTGGAAAATTTGGCTAAAATCCATAGCTAATGATAAATATAGATAAATAACTACAGCTATTCCTGCTCCTAAATAAACTATTATTTGAAGTATATCGCTAATGATTACAGATTTAATCCCACCAAAATAAGTAAAAATTAGTGCACCAAGGGTAAGTAATATTACAGAAAAGCTAACATGAACTAAACTAATATCATAAAAAAGTATCATACTTAAAGCTAGTGCTGCCATATAAAGTCTTGCCCCACTTGCAAATAATCTTCCTACTAAAAACATTATTCCAACATCACGTCTACTATTCCCTCCAAATCTTTCTTGAAGCAGTTCATAAACACTTATTGCTTTCATCTCATAAAGTTTTGGAATTAATACTTTAACAACAATATATATTGCTAATAAAGATGTAATAGAGTATCCAAGTAAGGTTAAATCATATCTATAAGAAAACTCAGGAGCACCTAAAAAAGTTGCCGCTGATTGAGCTGTTGCTAGAAGTGATAGGGCAACAGGTAAAGCAGCAAAAGAGTTTTTAGCTGTAAAAAACTCCCTAGATGAGTTTATGTTTTTGTTTGAGAGATAAGAGGCTAAAAAAAGTAAAATTATTAAATAAGCAATAAATATAAACCAATCAATAAATGAAAAACCAGCTTGCATTATATACCTTCAAGTAATCTATTTATTCTATGGTTAGCTTCTTTGATTCTATCAATTGAGATTTTTTTGTTTTGAACTAAATGCATCATCATATCTATTGTTTCATCTGTATCATCATTGCTTAATTGATTACAGTACATGAGAATATCAGCTCCTGAGTTAATAGCTAATTCAATAGTCTCTTCTTTTTTATAGTGTTTTTTTATTGCTAACATTTGTAAATCATCAGTTACTAAAACACCATTAAACCCAAGTTCTTTTCTTAGAAGTTGTGTATTAGTTTTGAAAGATAAAGTTGCTGGATAATTTTCATCTATTTTTCCATTATAAACATGAGCACTCATAATCATCTTTGTTTTATGTAAAAGTTTTTTGTATGGAATTAGTTCTATCTCATCCCAAGTTTTAGTTATATCAACAAAACCTTCATGGCTGTCACCCTTTGCACTACCATGACCAGGAAAATGTTTAAGTACAGAAATTATTTGATTTTTACTTAAAGCATCCATAAAAATTTGGGCATATTTAACCACTTGTTCACTATCTTCACCATAAGCTCTATCTAAACCATAAATTATTTTAGATTCTTTGTTTATTCCTAAATCTACTAGGGGAGCAAAATTGCAGTTTATACCAAGGTTTTTAAGTTGAAAGCTAAGATTTTCATACTCTTTTTTTGCATCTTTTTCTTCTAAAGAGGCAATCTCCTTTGCACTAAGAGTTATGTTAAAACCTTTTTCTTCTTTTAATCTAGCAACTTTTCCACCCTCCTGGTCTATACAAATTATTAAAGGGCTTTCACTAATAGATTGAAGTGATTTATTTAGTTTTTTTACTTGTTGGGGTGATTGTATATTTTTAGATTTTGTTTTGTCATCAATATAATGATCAAAAAGTATTACACCACCTAAACCATTTTGTATATTTGTAATTAATTTTTTATTATTGAGAATATCTTTACCATCAAATCCAATAATAAGCATTTTGTATAAAAGTTGTTTTAAATTTTCCATATTACTTAGAAGTATAGCTAAGATTAGCAAAATACAAAGGTGTATTTTTGTTATAATACAAAATGCAAAAAGAGTTAATAACAGAGTTCGGATATAAAAGATTCGTAAAAGAGTTTAAGCAATTAGCTGAGGTTGAAAAACCATATTGGGTAAAAGAAAAAGAGATAGCTGCACAACATGGTGATAGAAGTGAAAATGCAGAATATATTTCAGCCAAAGAGATGATTAGAAACCTTGATAAAAGACTTAGGTTTTTAGAAAAAATTATAAATAATTCAACTGTAGTTGAAACATCAAAAATACCCCACGAAAAAGTAAATTTTGGTTCAGAAGTTAAAGTTTTAGATTTAGATAAGGAAGAGGAAAAAACTTTTATAATTGTAGGTACTTTTGAAACAAATCCAAATGAATATAAAATATCAAACAAATCCCCATTAGGTAAGGTTTTACTTGGAAAAGAACTTGGTGAAGAATTTGAGTTTACAATAAACAACCAAGTTTTTGAGTATGAAATTATTGATATAAAAAGATATGAATTTGATTAATCCATATCTTTTAAAAATGTAGCTTTACTTAAAATACTTAGTTCTTCATTTATATTAAAAAGTTTACTTTTAATACCTTCAATTCCAAAACTTGCTAATCTTTTAGTATGTTTATCTAAATATCTATTTGCATCATCAGTATTATTAAATACATATATACCACCAGCTTCTTTTTGCTCCTCGTTTTCAGTCCAAAGTTTAAATACAAGTCCATTTTCATTTGCAATATCTTTTGCAAGTTCTTTCATCGCTTCATACATTTCATTTTTAAATGGTCCATTATATGGGAAGTCCAACTGTAAAAGGTATTTCATGTTATTATTCTCCTGTTAATTTTTTTGATATTAACAAAAAAAATAAATTTTGTCAACTAGGTTTACAATGTCAATATGTTTTTTATCTTTAGAAACAAGTAAAATTTTTAATGATTTAATTGTTAAAAAACTCCAAGATGAGGGATTTGAGGATTTAACAAACTCTTTAATCACTATTTTCCCTTATATAGTAGAATTTGAAAATATCTCAATTAGTAATCTATCTTTAAAACTTGGATATACCAGACAGGCTATGCATAAAAATTTAAAAAGGCTTGAACAATCTAACTATATTTGTTTTGAATCTTCTGATAATAAGAAAGAAAAGATTGTAAAACTTACAAAAAAAGGTGAAGAACTTATTGAAGTTGCCAATAAATATATTCAAGAAATTCAAGAAGAAATCGCTACTAAACTAGGGTTTAAAGAGCTAAATCAATTTATTAAATCTCAAGAAATTATATTTGAGATATTAAATTCAAAGGTAAAAAATTAGTGGATTTAGAGACTCTTAAAAATATTATTGAAAAAAATTTAGAAGATAAGTGTTGTGAAATGAAAAGAGTTTTTCATGGACGAGGAAATTTTTATGATGGATTTAACTTTTTAACAGTTGATTCCATTGATAAGATTCTCTTTACATCTTTTTTTGAGAAAGTTGATGAAGAAAAAGAGATTATTGATTTTTTAGAAAAAATTGCAATAGAGTTTGATTTTAAGACATTTATTGTTCAAAGAAGATATGAAGAGAAAGCTCCCAGTGATATTATTTTTGGTGAAGTAAAAAGTGAAGAGGTAGCTATTGAAAATGGTTTGAAATATTCAATAAATTTTTCAAACAAAAATATTGGAATTTTTCCTGATATGAAAATAGGGCGAGAATTTGTTAAAGAGAATTCAAAAGAAAAAAACGTCCTTAATCTTTTTTCATATACTTGTGCTTTTTCTGTTTGTGCCATTGAAGGTGGTGCAAAACAAGTGGTAAATGTTGATATGAGTAAAGGGGCTTTAAGTATAGGAAGAAAAAATCATCATTTAAATAATCATGATACAAAAAAAGTTAAATTTATGCCTTATAATATTTTAAAGTCTTGGAGCAGAATTAAAAAAGAAGCACCCTATGATTTAATTATAATCGACCCACCATCTTTTCAAAAAGGAAGTTTTGCTGCAACTAAAGATTATGAAAAGATAATTAAAAGATTAGATGATTTAGCTAGTAAAGAGTGTATAGTTTTATCTTGTTTGAATGCTCCAGAATTAGATACAAACTTTATATTGAATCTGTTTAGTGAAAATGCACCAAGTTTTAAATATCTTAAAAAATTGCAAAATATGGAAACCTTTAAAACAAATAATGAAGATAAAAGTTTAAAAAATTTGATATTTGAAAAATAAATCTCAATAAATGAAACTAATATACAATTAATCTATAACTTTCATAATAAAAAGTAAAAACTTTCTTAGATATAATCCTTAGGTTTAAAATTTTATTATTAGGATTACATATGCAAAGTAATAGTGGTATCATTGCAAAATATGCAAATGGTAACTTAGTTCTACAAATTTTTGTAGGTATTATATTGGGTGTTGTCGTGGCCATGGTTTCAAAGGATTTGGCCATGTCATTTTCTATTTTAGGTACATTATTTGTTGGTGCATTAAAAGCAATTGCTCCAATTTTGGTTTTTGTTTTAGTTGCAACTGCAATAGCAACTAAAGAAGTGGGTGTTCAAACAGGCATGAAACCTATTGTTATTCTTTATTTAATTGGTACATTTTTGGCTGCATTAATTGCAGTTCTTGCTAGTTATTTTTTCCCTGTTGAACTTGTTCTTATTGAGGCTTCACAAAAGGCTTTAACTCCTCCTGACAGTGTTATTGATGTTTTAAAAACTGTTTTATTTAATATGGTTGATAATCCAGTAAATGCCTTACAAACAGGTAATTTTATAGGTATTTTAGTTTGGGCAATTGCTATTGGTTTTGCAATGCACTATAGTGCAGAAGAAACAAAAAAAGTATTTTTTGATATCTCTACAGGAATTACAAAAATTGTTAAATTTATTATTAAACTAGCACCATTTGGAATCTTTGGTCTTGTTGCAAATACTTTTGCTCAAACAGGTTTTGCAGCTTTATTAAGTTATTCAAAACTATTACTTGTACTTGTTGGTACTATGTTATTTATTGCTTTGATTGTTAATCCTATAATTGTATTTATTAAAACTAAATCTAATCCATATCCTCTTGTATTTACTTGTTTAAGAGAAAGTGGAATTACTGCATTTTTCACAAGAAGTAGTGCAGCAAATATACCTGTTAATCTTGATCTTTGTAAAAAACTAAATTTAAATGAAGATACATATTCTATTTCAATTCCATTGGGAGCAACTACAAATATGGCAGGGGCTGCTGTTACTATTACTGTTTTAACATTGGCAACAGTTCATACTTTAGGTATGAGTGTAGATATAGGGACTGCATTACTACTTTCAGTTATATCAGCTCTTGCTGCTTGTGGTGCTTCAGGTGTTGCAGGGGGTTCATTACTTCTAATTCCTTTAGCTTGTTCATTATTTGGAATATCAAATGATATTGCACTACAAGTTGTTGCAATTGGTTTTGTTATTGGGGTTGTACAAGATTCAATGGAAACCGCACTTAACTCTTCAACAGATGTACTTTTTACTGCTGCATGTCATCAAAAGAACTAAGCTTAGGCTTAGTTCTTACTAATTCCCTTCTTTTAGCTTTTTAATAAAAAATATAGATAAAATCTTTTTTCATTTTACTTATGGGGAATAAATTAATGATTGAAAAAAATAGATGGCTAATGGCACTTGCTGCTGTTGGTGTACATATTTGTATTGGTTCTGTATATGCATGGAGTGTGTATGTAAAACCAATACAAGAACAGATGCAATGGAACTTAACTGATGTAACTATTGCTTTTAGTGTTGCAATTTTCTTTTTAGGATTATCTGCCGCACTTATGGGAAAATTTGTAGAAAAAAATGGACCTAGGGTATCAGCATTAATTGCTGCTTCATTATTTGGGTTAGGTACTATGGGTTCTGGGCTTGCAATCTTAATGGAATCAAAACTACTTTTATATTTCTTTTATGGAGTATTAGGGGGATGTGGTTTAGGTATTGGTTATATTTCGCCAGTTTCAACTTTAGTAAAGTGGTTCCCTGATAAAAGAGGAATGGCTACTGGTTTAGCAATTATGGGATTTGGTTTTGCATCGGCTATTTGGGGTCCTACAATTAAAATTTTAATTGAAAAAGTTGGAATTTCAAATACTTTTTTCATTTTGGGTGCCATTTATTTTGTAGTTATGTTTTTATCTGCACTTTATTTGCAAAAACCAGAAGAGGATTTTATGCCAGAAAAATTTAAAAAGAAAATTGAATCTGGTAAGAAAAAGCTAAAAAAAGATTTAGCAAATTTAACGGTTAATGAAGCTATTAAGACTCCAAGGTTTTATGGTTTATGGTTGATGTTATTTATAAATGTGACTTGTGGTATTGCAATTATTGGAGTTGCTTCTCCTTTACTTCAAGAAGTAGTTGGTATCTCAGCAATCGCAGCAGCCGCGGCAGTTGGTTTAATGGGTATATTTAATGGTGCAGGGAGAATCTTTTGGGCTTCATTATCTGACCTTTTAACAAGACCAGTTGTTTATATAATATTTTTTGCAACACAAGCGGTTGCTTTTTATATGTTACCTTCAATCACTGAAATTGTTGTTTTTCAAGTGATTTTATATTTTATTATGAGTTGTTATGGTGGAGGTTTTGCTTCAATTCCAGCTTATATTGGTGATATTTTTGGAACAAAAGAATTAGGTGCTATCCATGGGTATATCTTAACAGCATGGGCAGCTGCAGGATTAGTTGGTCCATTAATCATCTCAATTGTAAAAGATATAACAGGAAGCTATTCTCAAACATTATATGTATTTTCAGGATTTTTCCTAATAGCTTTAGTTATTTCAATTTTGATGTTATCAAATATCAAAAAAATCAAAAAAGAAAAGGGAATATAAAATTTTATATATTTCTTACATCAATAAAAGAGCCTGATTCAAACTCATCAGCTCTTTTTACAACTTCGTCTAATCTAGCAGCTGCATCAAGTGGCTGTTGGATTTCTCCCTCTTTTAAAACCTTTGCCGAGGTAAAAATATTATCATCTACATCAAATCTAATAACATCAGTCATTGGTGTTTCAATAACCCCTGGAGCAACTGCAAGAATTTTTGTATCTAACATCTCTTTTGAATAAAGTGAAAGTAACATATTTAAACTAGCTTTTGAAAGTGAATATGCTCCCCAGCCTTTAGACCCTTTAACTGACGCTCCTGATGATATCCCAATTATTGTATTTATTTGCATAGGGCTTAATATATCAAGAAGTTCTTTATTTGCAAAAACATTTAAATCTAAAACCTCTTTTATTTCATCACATGATAAATCTTTTAAGATTTTAATTCCACCTAACATTCCAGCATTTAAATAAACCACTTCAAACTCTTTTACCTGTGATAAAAATGCAGTTAGTTCTTGATTTATAAGTTCAATTTTTGATAAATCATATTTTTTAAAAATAAAATTTTTATCTTCTATATTTGGTTTAGTTCTACTAATTCCATAAACAATATACTCTTTATCTAAATAATAGTTTGTTAATGCAAGTCCAAGTCCTGAACTACAACCTGTGATTAATATATTTTTTTTCATCTATTTTAACTCCCATTTGTATCTATTATCATCTTTTATACTACTAAAAAAAAGTTCACCTGAATCTCTCCAAGCATCAAATATAATAGCATTTTCAAATTTAATATCATCTCTTGTCAAAATTAAGGCAGTATGTTCAAAATATTCACCTCTTTTTGCAATAACTTTTTTAAAGTTTATAGTTTTAAAGTTCTTACTTTTAAGAAAACTTAATAAATCATTAGCATAATGATAACAAAGTCCCCTTTGTTTTAAACCTAAGTTGATTAAGGTATTGTGTATTAAAGCAGGGGTTTGAACCTCATATTCAAAGGCTAATTTTTTCGAGAAGAAAATAACCTCTTGTGAAAACTTTTTAGCCTCTTGTTTATCTATATCTTCAGATAAAGATATAACTTTAGAATAGAGTTTAGAAACATTATTCTCTTTTTGTTCTAAAACCTCATTTTTTATAATTTGTTTTGTACCACAAGCTGTAAAAGTAAAAACTATAATAATTAAAACTACGATATGTTTCATATAATCCATTTTCTTTTTATTTTAAATAATTATATTTTTATTTATTTAAATTCACTTTACAAACTTGATGAGTTTAGATATAATCCCCAAAATTAAAGGTTTTGAAAGAAAGTTAAGTGATTTGCAGCAGTTAAAAATATCAAATGAAATAAAAAATTTAGACACAACAAAAATTAAAGAACATCTATTCTTCTATAAATATGATTCAAGAAATGTAAAACCCCTATTAAAATCAGAAAATAAAGAGATACCTTTAGAGGATATTGCCACTTATAATAGTTTTAAAGGTGAAGTTTTTGAAAACATCATATATGAACTACTTTTGGAATATGCCTTACATAATGATTTTATTACAAAGTTTGTTTTAAAAGGCCCTCACCAAAATAGAATAGATAAATTTTATAAAACAGGTTTGATGATTGACAAAAAACTACAAATTGCCTATAAATCAAATTATAAAGATATAAGTGAATTTGATGCACTTTTTTTTACTAATGATGCACTTTATTTTGTAGAGATGAGTACTTCAAAAAAAACAGTAAGTTTAAATAAAAGACTAGAAAAAAAATATGCCTTATTAAAGGTTTTATTTCCTAAGTTTCATATTAGAGCTTTAATAATATTAACACAAGGTACAGTTGGATTAAAAAGGTTTCCTCAATATTGTACTATTTGGATTACAAAAGATTTAAATGATGATGAACTTCTAAAACAACTTGTTTTTAATAGAAAAAAACGTAATTTTAAAACACCATATACCCATGAAAAATTTATAGAAGCATATACAATAAGACATTCAAAATTTATATATTTTCAAACTTTAGAGTGGATATTTAAAAAAAGTAGAGAAAAAGGTTTTGTGGATTTAAACTTTTTTAAATCAAAAAAACTCTCTTTATATTTTGGTATTTATACAAAACTTTATATAGGTTTTTTAGATATTGATGAGTTTTTAAAGCTTGTACCTTCATATTCAGATTATATTTTAAATGTATTTGTAACTATTGAAAAAATAAATACAAAAGATTTTGATTTAGTTTTTTATGTAAAAAACCAAAATGGAAAACTAAAAAGAGTTAGAATAACCACTAAAGAAACCTCTATAAAAGATAAAGAGTTAGATGGTTTTACAAATGCTGAAGTTAGATTTATGAAGTATCTTGTAAAACCTGAGTATTTTTTAGAGTTAGATTATATAAAACAATTAAAAGAGAGTTTAAAAAGTTTTAAACCTCTTTCTTAATTTTCATAAATATGTTTTATTTGCATCTTATCATAGTTGTAAATATCATCCCTAAATTGGATATTCCCCTCTTCATCAATCCAAGAGGTTAAATAAACTATATGAACAGGAATTTTGTTTTTTAAATCTAAGTCTTTTTTCTCTATATCATTCAAAATCTCTTGTGCCTCTTCATATTTAAAAGTTTTATCTTCATCTGCAATTACTTTTAATAATTCATGTGGCTTTGAAACTCTAATACATCCATGGGAAAAAGCTCTTGAGGATTTTTTAAATAAAGATTTTGCTGGTGTATCATGAAGATATACCGAATATTTATTTGGAAATAAAAATTTCATTCTTCCTAAAGGATTTTTTTCTCCTGGGATTTGAATAAATCTCATTGGGGCAGATTCACTAGTACCAATTAATTCATTGTCTAAATACATACTCCAATCCACAGCAGATACATCATATTCCATTGATTTATGATCCCAGTTTTCAAAAGCTTTAATCTCATTTTCAACTAAATACATAGAGTCTTCTACAAGTTTTGGGATTATTTCACGCCTTACAATTCTTTGAGGTATTCTCCAATAAGGGTTTAAAACTACAGTTGATATTTTATGGCTAAAGATTGGAGTAGGGTGTTCTCTTTCTCCAACAACTACAGCCATATCTAAAATCTTTTCAGAGTTATTATACATTTTTAGTTGAAAATCAGGGATATTAACAATTATGTATTTTTCTCCAAGGTTTCTTGGTAGCCATCTCATTCTTTCAAGATTTAATCTAATGGTTTTTATTCTATCATCTATTGATAGATTTAACCATTTAATTGTATTTTTACCAACAATTCCATCATCAAATAGTCCATGTCTTTTTTGAAATTTTTTAACTGCTTCAAAAACTGAATTATCAAAATACTCATAGCAACTTTTTAATTTTTTGTTTTCATCAATTTTATCTTCTATTTGACAATCTACATTTGCTAAGTCACCACTTTGATAAAGCCTTTGTCTTAAATGATAAATTTGTGAATAATAATTGTCTTTTTTTAGGGAGTATTTAATTTCTGGAATTTTTACAAAACCACCATTTCTTTTAATCTCTTCGTATTTATTAATAGTATTTGATAACTCTTTTACTTTAGGGAAAGTGTAGTTTGTTTTATCAATTGCTAAAGAGATATCATCATTTTCAACAGCTTTATAAAGAAGTTTTCTATAATTAGTAAAAACTTTATATCTCTGCCATTTTGCAATTATCTCTTCCTCTTCTTCAAGTTTTGCTAGGTCTTCTTCAAACTTCTCCCAATCAATAATACCATTTGATAGGTGTCTCATATAAATATGATAAGTAGAAATCATCATAAAATCTAATTTTACTAACTCTTTTGCATCAAGAGTTTTTTGATTAATTAGATTAATTTGTTTCTCAATTGAATCAATATCAAAAAATTTAGAGATAAAAGGTTTTAAAACTTCATCTTTTTTAATAATTGTAAGAAGTTCAAAGGTTATATTTTTTATCCCTTTATCAGATATAAAAAATGGATTATAATTATGATTTTTGTAATACTTTTTTGTTAATCTATAACTTAGCTTAGAAGGATTTTTTGTTTTTAATAATTTTTTTATTTCTGTTTCTATTTCTTTTTTAAAAAAATCATTTTCTAGTGGTGTAAAGCTTTTATTTTGTTGATTCTCTTCAAAAACATATTGTTCATTAGTTGTATAACTTGAGGTGTTTGCATATGTATAAATTGTTGTAAATAATAAAAAATAAAAAAATCTAATCATTAATGTTTCCCCTAATCGCAAATATTATAGTGAAAAAAAACTAAAATAAAATATAGAAATAAAATTAAAGATAAAACTAAATATTATATAAATAAAGATTATCTTATAAGCTAATTTTAAGAAATGTAATAGTAAAGTTAGATAATATATAATAAGGAGTTTGAAATGGATGCAATTAGTTTAAATGTTGATAATCAGTTAAATAGTACATTTCAAGCTGAAAAAGCAAAAGCTTATGAAAAAGTGGCTGAACACAATAAGGTTCAAAATCCTTTAGAAGGCCATAAGATATATGACCCCGCAAATAATGAAAGTAAAATTCATAATTCTGCAGTTAATGTTTCAATTTCAATGGAAAGCTTGAAAGTATTTTTAAACATAAAAAGTGTTGAATACTCTCAAGGAAATACTTCAGCTCAAAGTTCATTAATGAACATTATCAATAATGAAGATGTCTATAACTTTTTATCTGGAAAAGAGATTGATGGAGGTTTTTCCTTAAAATCTATTGGTTATGATGGTAAACCTATTACTGAATTATCTGCAGATGAAGCAAAACAATTAGTTTCTGATGAAGGTTTTTTTGGTATTTCAGAAACATCAAAAAGAGTTAGTTCTTTTGTTATAAATCTAGCAGGAGATAATGTAGAAGCATTACAAGAAGCAAGAAGAGGTGTTATTCAAGGTTTTGAAGAGGCTGAAAAGATGTGGGGTGAAACATTACCTGAAATTTCATATCAAACACAAAAAGAGACCTTAACAATAATAGATGAAAAAATCGAAGAGCTTTTAAAAACAGATTCACAAAAAGAATTAGAATCTCAATCTACAGCAGAAATAGAAGAATAATTTTTATTTCTGCTTCTATATTCAAAAATCCCCTACAAACTTACATTTAAAAATGTTAAAATTATAAATATTAACATTAGGAAAACAAATTGATTGATGCAACATCTATGAGACGGGAATATAGAAAAAAAGGTCTTGATGAAAAAGATTTAAATCCCGATCCAATGGTACAATTTGAGTTATGGTTCCAACAAGCTCTTGATGCAAAACTTACTGAACCTAACGCTTTTGCCCTTGCAACAGTTGGAAATAATAAAATTCCAAGTGTAAGAACTGTTTTAATGAAGATTTTTGATAAAAATGGTTTTGTCTTTTTCTCTAATTATAAATCAAAAAAAGCGGTTGATATTGAAGAAAATCCTTATGCGGGAATGTTATTCCCTTGGCTAGAATTAGATAGACAAGTTAAAATAGAAGGAAGTATAGAAAAAATTTCTACAAAAGAGTCTTTAAAATATTTTTTATCTAGACCTAAAGGTAGTCAAATTGGTGCTTGGGTTTCCCATCAAAGTGAAGTTATTAGTTCTAGGTCTTTACTTGAAGCAAAATTTAATGAGATAAAAAACAAATTTATAAAAGGTGAAATACCATTCCCTGATTTTTGGGGAGGATATATTGTAAAACCATTTAAAATTGAGTTTTGGCAAGGTGGAGAGAATAGATTACATGATAGATTTGTTTATACTTTACAAGATGATAATACTTGGAAATGTGAGAGATTAGCACCATAAGAATTTATTTCTTATGGCCACTTAATCCTTTTCTTTCAACTAATTCATCGAAATTTTTTCCACCTACATTATAGGCTTCTCCAAAGCCAAATACAGCTTCGCCGTCAAAAACTTCAAATTCATAAAATGAAAAATCTTTCATAGACTTTAACATTTTCATAGTAGAACCATGTTTCTCTTCAAAAATATTTACAAGTTCTTCAAAACTTTCAGTATCTCTTTGAAGTTTTTTTGAATTACATTGTAAAACTACTCTTTTTCTACCAAAAATATTTTCACAACTAATTTCATCTTCAACAAAAAATAATGCAACTTTTTTATGTAAATCAAGATTTTGGGTATGTTTAGCCATTGAACTAATATAAACATAGTATTTTCCATCTTTAATAATAAAAGGAGCATAACTTGTAAAAGGATTTCCTTTTTCATCAATGGTTGATAAAACACAACTTTTAAATGAACTGATAAACTCTTTTAACATTTTAAACCTCTTCCCATAAAAGTGAAATTGATACATTATAAATATCTTTTCTTCTTAATTTTACTTTTTCTTCTTCTATTTCATAGTTATTGAAGTTAAACGCTTCTTTTATTTTTTCAATTTCTATTTTAAGTTTTTGATTTAAAGAAGAAATTTCATTTGAAACCTCTTCTATTTCTGATTCAACAAATTTTACATCTTTTCTTTCTTTTAATACTTTTGAAGCATTTTTAATACCACTTGCTGCCCTTCCAATATTTGTTCTATTTGATGAAGATTTACCAAAAAATGCACCTAAAATAGAAGAACCAATTGATATTAAGGTATCAGTTGTTTTTGCTGTTGCTTGGTCTTTTTCTCTTTCAAGTTTTACATATAAATCATTTAATTTATTTTCTAATCTTTTTTCATCTCTTTGAAATTTTATTTGAAGTTTTTCTACTTCTTCATCAATATTTTCATTTAATCTATCTTGGATTCTAATTTTAAAATCTTCTAATGATTCATTTTGTTTTGATAGTAATTTTAATGGCTTATTCTTATAAAGAATTAAAACATTATTTTTATAGATTCTATTAGTAAAATCTTTGTGGATTTCTTTTAAATCTCTTATGTTTAACATAAAATTTGGAAGATTATAGTAAGAAGAGTTTATCTTTTCATTTCTAGTAAACTCTTTTTCTTTTAGTAATTCATTGTCATCCCAGTTTACTTCTAAATTTGTTTCATCTAAATAAATTTTTTCAATGATCTGTTTTTTTAAATCAATATCTTTAGCTGCACTATAAAAATTTATTTCTGAAGAAGCTAAAAGATAAGGTTGCATTTGGTATGAATCACTTTGTGATTTATATAAGTATAATTCTTCTAATTCATTTGGAACTATTGGTTTTATGTTATTATTAGAATTATCAAGGTTTCTTCTTAAAGATTTTTTATCATCAGTTTCTTCTTTATTTTTTATTAATGTTTTTTTGATTTTTTCAGACATCAATTGTTTTATATCTTCTTTAGATATAGGACCCTTTAAATATGACAAAACCCATCTTGTTTTAAAAACTTTTACTGTATCTTCATGAATATTTTTCATTATAAAATTTCTTTTTTCAAGTTTAGATAATAAATCAAAAAGCTCTTTTTTATCTAGGTTTGAATTGGCTCCTGTTGTTAACCCATCAATAACTTTTTCTTTATCTTGTTTTGTTTGTAATCTACCAATAAACCAGGTTCCAATATTTGATAAACCTTTGTAATCTAAATCAACTGGATTTTGTGTTGATAAAATAACTCCTACACCAAAAGATCTGGCTTGTTTTAAAAGTGTTAACATTGGTTGTTTTGTAGGAGGGTTCTTTGATGGTGGAAAGTATCCGAAAATCTCATCCATATAAAGTAAAGCTTTTAATGAACTTGTTCCCTCTTGTCTTCTCATCCAAGCTACCATTTGATTTAATAAAAGAGATACAAAGAACATCCTCTGAGAATCATTTAAATGGGAAATAGAAAAAATTGATACTTTTGCTTTTCCATTTTCGTCATATAACATTTTAGATATATCTAGAGGCTCACCTTCAATCCATGTTTTAAATGATGGGTTTGCAATAATTGAATTTAGTTTTAATGCGAATTTTAATCTATCTTCAGAAGCAAAAAAAGTGTATAAGTCAAATATTCCTACTTTTTTAAAAGGAGGACTTACAATATTTGAGATGAGTTCTTCTAAACTTAAATCTTTTCCTTGATAGTAGTAGTCCATAAAAATTGAAGATAATAAAATATGCTCCTTTGAAGAGCTGCTTTCTTTTATTTCAACTAAAGAAAGTAATGAAGAAACAGTTGAATTAACTAATTGATTTAAAATATCTGCGTCATCTAAAATTTCTTTTGATGGGGCTTTAAAAGATGCTAAGACAGATACAGGAACTCCTGAGGTACTTCCTGGAGTATAAATCGTAAAATCTGCACTATTTTTTAATTTCTCTATTCTATCTTTATTTTGAAAATCATTGAGAAGACCATTTTCCCATAAAGAAGCCGTCTTTTGTGCTAGTTCAGTAACACTCATAGAGCTATTAATAGCATCTTGTTCTTCAATCCAGGGCTCAAAGTCTTTTGCTCTCAATTTGGGAAATGTTAATAATAAATTGCCCATATCACCTTTTGGATCAATAATTATAGAAGGAATATTATCAATAGCTGCTTCTTCAAGTAATGAAATACCAAGTCCTGTTTTCCCACTTCCTGTCATACCAATAATTGCTGCATGTGTTGTGAGTTGTTTATTTTTATAAACTAATGGGATTAATCTTTCATCTACTTTTTCTTTTCCTATATAA
Organism: Arcobacter arenosus; assembly: GCF_005771535.1. Lineage (NCBI taxonomy): Bacteria > Pseudomonadati > Campylobacterota > Epsilonproteobacteria > Campylobacterales > Arcobacteraceae > Arcobacter > Arcobacter arenosus. Next base: position 75,659 of record NZ_VANU01000004.1, on the reverse strand, counting down.
AAAAGTTTAAGGTTTTCATAATTAAATGTGCTACTCATAATAAGCCTTTAAAAGTTTAGTGACGAATTATATCAAAAAAAGTAAATTAAAAGTTATTTGTAGTTGTCTTGTTAAGAAAAGAGAGCTTAAGCTCCTTTGCTTGCTCTCTCTTTTCTTTTTGCTTTCATTTTATTTAGTGCTAATCTTCTCATATCAGCTGTAGTATCAGACTCATCCATAATTTCTAAGCCTAAAAGTGTTTCAATACAATCTTCTAAAGTAATAATTCCTTCAGTTTGATCATAATTATCAAGAACAACAAACATATGTTCTCTTTTTTCAATAAATTTATTTAAAGCTTTTCCAACAGGAATATTTTCGTTTAAAGCAAATACAGGTTTCATAATCGCTTCAATTTTCGATGTCTCGTTTTTAATTGCTTGTTTAAAAAGCTTTTTTGTTAAAATAACTCCAATTATATTATCAATTGTCCCCTCATATACAGGAACTCTTGAAAATTTATAAGTTCTTTTATCCTCTAAAATATCTTTAATTATAGTATCTTTTTCAACTGCATACATAACAGATCTTGGAGTTAAAATATCTTTTATTTTTATTTCGTTTAATGTTAAAGTATTTTCAATAATATCTGATTCTAAATCTCCAATAACACCTTCTTCTTCACTTAATAGTGTAGTATGAATTAGTTCTTCTCTTGATAATGAGTCAGAATTTTCTTTTCCTTTAATTTTTTTAGTTACAAATTGTGTAATTAAAATTATTGGATAAGTTAAAAATACAAATGCCTTAATAAAACTTGCACTTATTGGAGCTAATTGCTTCCAGTAAACTGCACCAATTGTTTTGGGAATAATCTCTGCAACAAATAATATTGCAAAAGTTAATACGATTGAAACAATCATTACTAATGTTGCATCACCTTCAAATACATTTTGAGCTTGAACACCAATGGCTGTCGCACCTAAAGTATTTGCAATAGTATTTAAAATCAATATTGAAGCTATAGATTGATCAATATTTGTTTTTAATTCTTTTAAAAGTTTTCCAGTTTTTGGATTTTCATTTTCAACTACTGAGATATAGCTAAAATTCGTAGATAGAATAACTGATTCTAAAACAGAACATAAAAATGACGTGCCTATTACAAGTATAAATAGAAATATTAATACATCCATTTTACACCTTTATTTACTAAACTGCACCTCTGGGAACTATCTTCCAATCACTACTCCTTTGTTATAAAAATTTACAACGTATAATACCAAAAAAATGATGAAAATGGTTTTTTTTTTGACAAAAAAAACAATTTTTTTGTATAATAATAAAAAAAGGAGGTAGTCATGGAATATGGATTGATTTCTAATATGAATCAGTATGCTGATAATCAACAGATTTTAATTCAGCAAATACAACCTTCAAATGAAATTGCAAAACTAAAAAGTGGTGATGAGGCAAAACAAATTGCCAAAGATTCTTTTTTTAAAAATGTAGAAGAGTCTTCTTCTTCAAATGAAATAAATAATGAAGTTTCAGAAGCAAGTGAAACTAAAGAGGTTACTGCACAAGATGTTGCGCAATATCAAGAAGTAGTACTTACTAATTTAAATTTTGGTTTTAACAACGATTCTAAAGATTTTTTTGTAAAAGCTGTAAGGGGTGAGTCTGAAAGTCAGTTTCCAACTGATGAGATGATGAAACTCAAAGCTTATTTTATAGCACAAGCTAAAGCAGAACAAGCAGCTGAATTAAGTTAAGTAGTTTAGCTACTTGATTGTGCTATTGATTTTTATTAATAAATCTCTTGCATAAAAATATTTCTCTAAATTTTCTAAACCCGATTCTTTTAATAGTGGTTCATATTTTTCAAAAACTTTCCAGATTTTTTCATAGCTATGAGGTCTTTTTTTATCAAAATATAAAGCTAAAGCAGTTGCTCCATTTATAAGACCTTGAACTGCTTTTGCTTTAATCCAATAAATTTCATTATCTGTTTGTTTATAGATATTTTTATAATTTCTCCAATCATCTTCAAGTAATTCATGGGCTTGAACAAACATATTATTTTCAATTGCATAAATAAATCTTTCAATAGATGTTGTTTGGGTAAAGATATTATTATTTACCATTTAATTCTTTATCTAAATAATATCCTGTGTAAGAAGAGGTTTCTTTATGTGTTTTTGCTAACTCTTCAGGTGTGCCCTCAGCAATAACTTTTCCACCTTTACTTCCTCCCTCTGGTCCCATATCAATAACCCAATCAGAGTTTTTAATAACATCAAGATTATGTTCAATTACAAGAACAGAATTTCCAACTTCCACTAGATGGTGTAATACTTTTGTTAATCTATCAACATCAGCAAAATGAAGTCCTGTTGTTGGTTCATCCAATACATATAAAGTGTTTCCGGTATCTTTTTTACTAAGTTCTTTTGATAATTTAATTCTTTGCGCTTCTCCACCTGAAAGGGTAACTGCATTTTGGCCAAGGGTTATATATCCTAGTCCAACATCAGCTAGTGTTTGAAGTTTTGCTTTTATTTTAGGAACTTTTTGGAAAAATTCTAAGGCTTCATCTACACTCATATTAAGTACATCTGAAATGTTTTTACCTTTATAAAGGATTTCAAGTGTTTGAGCATTATATCTATGTCCTTGACAATCATCACATTTAACCATAATATCTGGTAAGAAGTGCATCTCAATTTTTATTTCACCTTCACCTTGACATTTTTCACATCTACCACCTTTAACATTAAATGAGAATCTACCTATTTTGTATCCTCTTATCTCTGCTTCTTTTGTTTTTGCAAAAAGTGTTCTAATCTCATCCATTAGACCTGTGTATGTTGCAGGGTTTGATCTTGGTGTTCTTCCAATTGGAGATTGATCAAGATATATAACTTTATCAAGCTTTTCTAAGCCTTGAATCTCTACCCCATCAACCTTATTTACTTTTCTTGCATGATTTAATAACTCTTTTGCAACAGGAAGTAGGGTTTGTAAAATAAGTGATGATTTACCACTTCCACTAACACCAGTAATTGCACATAGATTTTTTAATGGTATTTTTACATCAAGGTTTTCAATATTATTGATATTTACATTTTTTATTTCTATAAACTCTTCTTGTGGTCTATTGTGTGGATATTCTATCTTTTTCTTTCCATTCATATATTGTGCAGTCAAAGTTTTAGCTTTATTCATCTGCTTTAATGTTCCTGCAAAAACAATTTCTCCACCATATTTCCCTGCATTTGGACCAATATCAACAATAAAATCAGCAGCTTCAATTGTTTCTTTATCATGCTCAACTACAATTACACTGTTACCTTTTTCTTGTAAGGCTTTTAATGTTTTTATTAGTTTACTTGTATCTCTTTCATGAAGTCCAATTGATGGTTCATCTAAAACATACATAACTCCTGTTAATCCTGAACCAATTTGTGAAGCAACCCTAATTCTTTGAGCTTCTCCTCCTGAAATAGTCCTTGCATCTCTTCCTAAGGTTATATATCCAAGACCAACATCATTTAAAAAGAAGATTCTCTCTTTTATCTCTTTTAAAATAGGAGCAGCAATCATCTTATTTTGTTCACTTAGGTATTCAAAGTTTTTTTCATCTTGGAAAAAGGCATGGGCTTCTTCAATTGGTTTATTTATCACATCTGAAATAGTTTTTTTAGCAACATATACACTTTGAGAAGAGGGTTTTAATCTATTTCCATTACAATCTGAACATTTTTTTTCAGTCATAAACTCAGCCATATCTTTTTCATCTTTTATCATGTCATAGGCAATTTTAACAATACCTTCCCATTTTCTTGTAAGATTATGTCTTTTCCAAACAAATTTTGCTTCTTCAATACCGCCATGTAAAATAGATTTTTGTTGATGTTCTGGTAACTCTTTGAAAGGGATTGTTGTATCTATTCCCGCCCCTTGGCAGTAGGCAATAAGCATTTTAAAATAGTAACCTTTATTAAATCCATATATAATTTTAATGGCACCATCTTCTAATGGAAGTTCTTCATTTACAACTTTTTTCATATCTAAAGCATATCTAATACCTAAACCATCACAAGAAGAACAAGCACCCTTTGGTGAGTTAAATGAGAAAGATAATGGCTCTAAAGGTTCAAAAGAGATTTTACAATCAAAGCAAGCCATATGTTCTGAGTAATGGATATGTTTATCTACTCCAACTTCTTCATGGTTCATAACTTCAACTTCAAGTTCTCCAAATGATTCTTTTAAACCTTTTTCGACATCTTGAGCAATTCTATCTTTGTTTTCCTCTTTTACTACAACCCTATCAATTACAACTTTGATAGTGTGCATTTTATTTTTTTCTAACTCTACATCTTCATCAAGTCTTGCCATAACTCCATCAATCATGGCTCTTACATAACCTTTACTTCTTAAGCTATCAAGTAAATCTGCAAAGGTTCCTTTTTTTCTATTGATTAATGGGGCTAATATAACAATTTTAGAATTTTCTGGAAGTTTTAAAACTTGATCAATTACATCACTTGCACTCATTTGAGAGATTGGTTCTCCACATTTATGACAATGCTGTTTTCCTACCCTTGCATATAAAAGTCTAAAGTAGTCATAAACCTCAGTGATAGTTCCAACTGTAGACCTTGGGTTTTTAGAAGTTGTTTTTTGGTCAATTGCAATTGCAGGAGTTAATCCTTCAATCCTTTCAACATCAGGTTTACCAACTTTATCTAAAAATTGTCTAGCGTAAGCACTAAGAGATTCAATATATCTTCTTTGCCCTTCTGCATAAAGTGTATCAAAAGCAAGCGTCGATTTTCCAGAACCTGAAAGACCAGTAAAAACAATAAGTTTATTTTTTGGAATCTCTAAATTTATATTTTTTAAGTTGTTTTCTTTTGCATTGTATATTTTAATTGTATCAGTCATAAATAGTCCATTAAAAAAATTTTAAGGGCGCATTATATCATAATAGTTTATTAATATGTAGTAATTTCAACTACTATTTATATATACTAAAAAAACTTTAAACTTGAAGTTTATTTATACCTTACAAATCAAATGAAACTTTTTAAGATATCTCTTTTTAAGAGTATGGTTTGTATCATTTTTTGTTATTTAAAGGATTAATTTTGAAAAATGTTTTTTTACTGATATTTACACTATTTGTTTTTACCGCTTGTTCTAATAAAGATTTGGTTTTAAGTTATGATTTGAAAAAGGAGGAGGGTATTTTTTCAAATAAAGAGGGAAAAATGATTAATACTTCAATCCTTGTAAAACAATTTGAACACTATCCTATAATATTTGTTGGTGACCATCATAATACTAAAAAAACCCATGAATTTTTTAATGAATTGCTAAAAGAGATGGATAAAAATGGATATAAACTTAATTTAGCAAATGAATGGTTTTCTCCAAGCCACGATAAGATATTAGAAGAGTATACAAGTGATAAGATAGATTCAAAAAAATTAAAAGAGGAAAGACAGTGGGATAAATTTACTAAATTTAAGTGGGAGTATCTAGAACCTATTTATGAAACTGTAAAGAAAAATGGTGGAAGATTATATGGAATCAATCTTACAACAGAAGAAAGAAAAAAAATATCAACTAAAAATACAAAAGATATGTCTAAAGCTGAAAAAGATTTTTATGATTCTTTAGATTTAAATGTAAATGCCCATCAAAAATTAGTTATGCCATATTTAAATCATTGTAAAAAAATGCCAAATGAAACTAATGAACCTTGTGAGGAAAGAATGTATAGAGTTCAGGTTGCTTGGGATAGTTTTATGGCTAACAATGTTGCTGAACTTTCAAAAAAAGTTTTAAAAACTAAAAAAGACAAGTTGTTGGTTTTTGTTGGTTCTATGCATATTGAATATGATTTGGGTATTCCATTAAGATTTGCTAGATTAAGTAATCTTCCTTTTTTAACAATCTCTAATGAAAAAATTTCAGAGAAAGAAGATTTAGAAATAGATATTAATAAATCAGATTTTGTATATATTTACAATTAGAAGATAACTTAAGTTTTTATTAAAAATGATATTTAAATTGATTATCAAATTTAATAGATTTGGAGTATTAGGCAATTGATATAGATAATTGTTCTATTGGTTTTTTTTAAATTTTCATAGAATAAAGTGGTAAGATTTCGAAATTAGGAGTAAATATGAATTATATATTTGTTGATGAAAAAAGATTTGAATTAAAAGATATTCCTCAAGACACCCCAATACTTTGGGTATTAAGAGATTACTTAGACCTTACTGGAACTAAGTTTGGATGTGGTGTTGGTATGTGTGGAGCCTGTACTGTATTACTGGATAATCAAGCAATTAGAAGTTGCTCAACTCCTATAAGCAAAGCATATGGCAAAAAAATCACAACTATTGAAAATAAAGAAGATAAAGAGTTAAATGCTTTAAGGATTCAATGGCGAGAACACGATGTTGCACAATGTGGATATTGTCAATCGGGGCAACTTGTAAATGCTGCAGGATTATTAAAGTCAAATTCAAAGCCATCAAAAGATGAGATTATCTCAGCTATGGATGGAAATATTTGTAGATGTGGTACTTATAATAAAATATTAACAGCAATTTCATCTGTTTCTAAAGGAGCATAATATGAGTTTAAATAGAAGAGATTTTGTAAAAAATAGTGCCCTTTTAAGTTCAGCTTTTATTGTAGGGTTTAATCTGCCAACAAAAGGTATGGCTTCTAAAGTAGAGAAAAAAAGTGAAGTTATTGAACCAAACGCTTTTATAAAAATTGATAAAGATAATACAATTACTTTTTATCTTGGACAAGTTGAAATGGGGCAGGGAGCTTATACTGGTATTGCTATGTGTATAGCCGATGAACTTGATGCTTTTTGGGATGAAATTATTTTTGAACCAGCTCCTGTGAATGATGTATTTAATATTCCTGGAATGCCAATGATGTTAACTGGTGGGTCTATGAGTATTAAAACTCAACAACAAAGAGTAAGACAAGTTGGGGCTACTTTAAGATATATGTTAAAAAGTGCTGCTGCAAAAAAATGGCAAGTAAGAATGTATGATGTATCAACAAAAGATTCTTTTGTAATCAATAAAAAAACAAAAGAAAAACTTTCATATGGTTCTTTAATTGAAGATATAAAAAATATGAAACTTCCAAATGATGTAAAACTAAAAAGTGCTAAAGAACATACTTTAATTGGGAAAAGAATAAAAAGACATCCTTTAGAAGTGGAAGAAAAAATTACTGGTCAAGCTAAATTTGGTATTGATGTTAGATTACCTAATATGAAATATGCAGCACTTGTTCAACCTATATCTTTTGGAGCTAAAATTATCAGTTATGATGATTCTAAAGCAAAAAACATGCCAGGGATTTTAAAGATTAAAAAACTTTCAAATGAAAAAATAGCAATTATTGCTGAACATTGGTATCAAGCAAAAATGGCAATTGATAAAGTTGAAGTAAAATGGGATAAAGGTGATTTTGGGAAAGTTAGTTCTGAAGATTTGGAAAAAGAATATATAAGCTATTTTGATAAAGATGATTTGCCAATTATGAAAAAAGATGGTAATACAAATGAAGCTTTTAAAAATGCTAAAAAAGTAGTTGAGGCACAATATACTTTTCCATTTTTGGCCCATGCACCAATGGAACCATTAAATTGTACTGTTCATCATCAAGGTAGTAAGGCGTTTATGTCTGTGGGTGGTCAATTTCAAACACTTTATAGAGGAACTTGTGCAAAAATTTTAGGTATAAAACCTGAGGATGTAGAGTATTATAACAATTATTTAGGTTCAAGTTTTGGTAGACGAGCAAACCCAGCTAGTGATTTTGTTATTGATGCTGTTTTGGTTGCAAAAGATGAAAAATGGCCAATACAAACTTTATGGACAAGAGAAGATGATATTAAAATGGGTTATTATAGACCTCTTACTGTAAATAAAGCAAAAATGGCAGTTGATGAAAATGGTTATATTACAGCTTTTAAAGCAGATGTTATTAATCAGTCTTTGACAAAAGGGACAATGTTTGAAGGGTTTATGTATAAAGATGGTATTGATGCAACACAAAGGGAAGGTTTAGAAACCCATCCATATAATATTGCAAATCATGATTTAAAAGCCTTTTGTCCAGATTCCCCTGTTCCGGTATTATGGTTGAGATCTGTTGGACATACAACTTCAGCACCTGTTGTTGAAAATATAGTTGACCAAGCTGCTATTGCTTCTGGTATTGATCCCCTTGATTTTAGAATTAAAAATCTAAAAAGTCCTAGATTTGTAAAATTATTAGAAAATGTTGCTAAACAATCAGATTGGTACAATAGGGAGAAAAATAGTGGTTATGGTGTAGCTATTGCTGAATCATTTGGAAGTATCGTTGCATATGTTGTAAAAGTTAAAGTTGAAAACAATGATTTTAAAGTACAAAATGTATGGGGTGCAGTTGATTGTGGTATGGCTATAAATCCATTGGGAATTGAAAACCAAATTGAAGGGTGTATCAATTTTACTATTGGATATATTAAGTATGCACAAATTTCTTTAGAAAATGGGGCAACAGTTCAAAACAATTTTTATGATTATGAGGTAAATAGAATTAAAGATGCTCCTGAATCTATAAATGTTGAGATTATCAATTCAGGTGAAAAAATTGGTGGTATTGGTGAAGTTGGAGTTCCTCCTATGTTTGCAGCAGTAATTAATGCTTTATATGATGCAACGGGAAAAAGATATACTAATTTCCCAATAAAACTTGGATAAACAATGTTTTCAAATAAACAATTACATAGGTTTTTAGCTAATTCAAAAGAAAGAAAACTAGATATTGCTTTAACCTATGTTGAAAAGACAACTGGTTCAACTTTTTCTAAAAAAGGAACTTTAATGCTTGTAAACTCAAATTTTGAGTTTGCAGGTGTATTAGGAAGTGGTTTTTTACAAGAAAAAGTAAAAGAGAATTCAAAAGATGCCTTAAATTTAAAAGAAGAAATAGTTTTTGAATCAATTACAAAAGACCCAAGTTCTGGACATGGAAATAGTAAATATAGGACTATTCCTTTTTATTATGAAAATATGTATGAAGGGATTGGCAAATATATAAATAAAGTATTTTCCCTATTGATTTTTGGAAGTGGGGCTCATATAAGTTCTTTAATATCAATGGCAAATTTAATGGGTTGGAAAACAACTATAATTGATGTTAACTTAAAAAAACAGTTTTGTAAAGAAGCTGATAAATTAATCAATTTAGAAAAATTGGAAGATATAAAAAGTTTAAATCTTTTTAATTATGACGCAGCTGTAATTTTAAGTCATAATCCTAAAACAGATGATACTTATTTGGAGAGTTTATTAAAAACAGATATAAGTTATATTGGATTAATGGGAAATAAAAACAATGCAAAAAGAAAAAAAGAGCAGTTTAACTTAGAAAATGAAAAAAGATTTTTTGCTCCAATTGGAATAGATATTGGAAGTTATACTCCTGAATCAATAGCTCTTTCTATTTGTTCACAAATAGAAGCAAATAAAAATGGGAAATTATAATTGGAAAAAGTTGAAGATTTAGCAGTTTTAATTTTAGCAGCGGGTACCTCAAGTAGATTAGGAAAACCTAAACAATTAATTAAATATAAAAATAAAAGTTTAATAAAAATTGTTATTGAAAAAGGATTATCAATAAGTGACAATGTAACTGTAGTTTTAGGTCATAAAGCAACAACTATTGTTGAGGAGATAATCGATTATCCAATCGCAATTGCTGTAAATCCAAGATTTCAAGATGGTATTGCTAGTAGTATTTGTTTTGGTATAGAGCAAATACAAGAGTATGATAGATGTTTAATCATGTTATGTGATCAACCTTTTATACCATTGTCTCATTTTGAAAAACTAATTGAAAACTTGGAAAAAGACTCTTTAATTGGGTCAAAATATGGAAGTTTAGCAACAGTTCCAGCTATTTTTTCTAAAAAATATTATCCAAGCTTACTAAAACTAAAAGGGGATAAAGGAGCTAAATCAATTTTGGTAAAAAACAATGCTCCTACAATAAAATTAGAAAAAAAAGAGGCTATTGATATTGATACAAAAGAAGATATAAGTACATATTTAGATTTATAAACTTTAAAAACTAATCAAATCTTTATTATAATGATTAGATAATTTTTACAAATAGTTTTAAAAGGGTTATAAATTGGAATATATCGATAGTTTTGTAATTGAAAATGAAAGGTTTTTTTATTTTAGTTTAGAGAAAATAATAAATGAAAACCCAAAATTAGAGAAATTACCACTTTCCTTGAAAATTCTTTTAGAAGCAAATATAAGAAATTCAAAAAATGAATTAACAACAAAAAAGATTTTAGATATATTTGCAAATAGAAAAGATGAATTTATAAACTTTTATCCATCAAGGGTAGTTTTAAAAGAGTATACAGCTATCCCTACACTCGCAGAACTTGCAAAACTAAAAGAGGAAAAACTAAAAAGTAAAAAATTAAATCTTAGTGTTGATTTATTACTTCAATATATGAAGGAAAATGAAGATACCTATAAACTTGCGAAATGGTGTGACAAAAATTTTTCAAACTTAAGAGTTATCCCACCAGGATCAAAAATAATTCATCCCATTAATTTAGAATATCTTTCAACTGTTTTACATATAGAAAAAATAGAAGAGAAGTTTCTTTTATTTCCTGAAACTATAGCTATCTCAGATTATAAAGATAATATGACAAATTCTTTTGGAGTTTTAGGTCATAAATTAGAATCAATTGATGCTTTAGCGACAATATTAGGCTTACCTCTTAAAATTAAATTGCCAAAAGTTGTTGGGATAAAAGTTGTTGGAAAACCAAAAGATGGAGTATTATCATCAGATTTTTTACAAGTTTTACTTGATGTTTTAGAAAACGCAAATTTAGATGAAAAAATTGTTGAATTTTATGGGGACGGATTAAAATATTTAACCCTAGAAAATAGAACTAAAATTTTAAATAAGGCTTCTTCTTATAAGGCTTTATGTTCTTTTTTTGCAATTGATGAAAAAACTATTTTGTACTACAATAAAACTAGACAAAATGAGGATTTTAGTAAATTAGTTGATAAATATTTAAAAACACAAAAACTTTTTTTAAATGAGGAAAACAATTTAGAATATGATGAAAGTATAGAATTTGATTTAAGTAATATTTTTCCAAGGGTAATGCCTAATTTAAAAAATGAGGTTTTTAAAGATAAAAATATAGTCTTGTCATTGATTGATACTTCAAATGGTTTTTTAAATCCATTTTTAATTATTCATTGTGCTTTAGTAGCCAAAAAAGCATACGAAAAAGGTTTTAGAATTGATTCAAAAATAAAAGCTTTTTTCAAAACAGATTTAACGGTGTATGATTATTTGGCAAATCTTGATTTATTAAAATATTTGGAAGGGATTGGTTTTTATTTTGTTAACACAAATGGAAAAATTGAAGAAAAACTAAGTCCTAATATATTAACTGATTGTTCAATTAGTTCAGGGACTTTAGAAAATAATTATATTAATGAAAATATCAAACTTAATTATACTATGTCAGCATCTTTGGTTGTTATTCATTCTTTAATAGGAAGTATGAAACTAAAGGTTTTTGATAAATTGAATCCAAATGAATTATGGCCAGAGCATAGTGAAGTTCTAAGGTATTTGGAAAAAATTGATGATACTTTATATAAAGATATTTATAAAAATATTTTTTTAGGAAATGAAAAATGGCAAGATATTATAGTTGAGAAAAGTGAATCTTTTCCATGGAATGATGACTCTAGTTTTGTACAGGTATTTCCTTTTAAAGAAGAGAGTTTTAAAGATAAAATAAATATTGAAAATGGTGAAATTCTAGCTTTATTTAATAATGAGATAAAAACTAAATATATCTCTTCAAATATTCAAATAACTCCATATATTAATGTTGCAAATTTTCTTCAAGAAAAAGGTGTAAAATCTTTTGATTTTGGAACCTTTGAAGATAGAAGAGGATGTAGTAAGCTGATGGTTTTAGGTGCTTTTGATACAAATGAGATAAAAAATATGATGGTATCAAAGGAGGGTGCATTTACAAAAGACTTCAAAACAGGTGAAATCATATCTTTTTATGAAAAGTCAAAAAGAGTCCATCAGTCTCAAAAAGACTTAATCATAATAGCAGATGAAAATTATGGTATCGGAGAAACAAACGATTGGGCAGCAAAAGCTACAAAACTTTTAGGAGTAAAAGCAATAATTGCAAAATCATTTGGTGAGAATCATAGAAAAGATTTGATTAAAATGGGTATTTTGCCTTTACAATTTATTGATGATGATATTAAATCTTTAAATCTAAAAGGTTATGAGTCAATAAATATTAAAAATAGTGAAATTAAAAAAGATTTAAAATTAGATGCTTTTATATATAAAGGGGAGCAAATATATCAAATAAAGTTAAAACTTAGACTTGATAATGAATTTGAGATTCAAATATATAAAAATGGCGGTCTAGTTCCTTTTATTTTAAAGGATATTGTTTAAGAGACTTTAAAAAAAGTATCATAAATCATTGTAATTAAAATTAAGAAATTTAAAAATAAGATTGATTGTTTATATGAAGTAATAGGTGTTGTATTTTTTATTTTTATTCCAAAATATACCCCAACAAGTGAAGCTAAACCAACTATAAACCCTTCATAAAAAAGCATTTGTCCTGCTAAAGATAAAGAAATAAATCCAGCAATTGAAGAAAAAATCACAAAAAATAAACTAAGACTTGTAGCAGTTTTTAATGGATACTTAGCAACACCTACAAGAAGAGGTATTAACATAATAGCACCACCTACACCAATACTCATAGCTATAATACCTACAATAAAACCTATTATAAATAACGAGGCTTTACTATGATTCTTAACTTCTTGTGAAGATTGAGCAGGGGAGATAAAGATTTTGATAATTGATAAAACAATTATTATAATAAATAAGTATTGTAAAAATTCATTTGATACAAGTGAGTGTACAAAACTATTTTGAAGACCCCCTACAAACCCTCCAACTCCTAAAATAAAACCATCTTTGAAGATGTTTTTGGCTTTTTTTGCATTTAAAAATGAACCATATATTGAACTAAATACCATTTGCATTATTGAGATTGCAATTGCCTCTTTGATAATAAAACCAGAAAGTATCAACATTGGAACTAAAATAGTACCTCCACCAATACCAAAGAAGCCGGATACAAAACCTGTAATTAATCCAAAAAGTAAAAGTTCAATCAATTAGGTTACTTTTTTTCAATTGAATTCATTGCTTTAATGAATTTTGTATAAATGTTTTCTAATTCATTTTCCTCTTTTTCTAAATCAACATCTTTACAAGAATCCATATGATGTTCTAAAAGGGCAACTCTTTTTAATAGATATTCAAACATCTCTTTGTTGATATCTGGAAGATCACTATGATTAAGTCTTCCATTTTTATCTTCTCTTTTTATGATTTTGGCTGGAACTCCAACTGCTGTTGAGTTCTTAGGCACATCGCAAATTACTACAGAATTTGCTCCAATTTTACTATTTTTACCTATTACAAGGTTTCCTAATACTTTTGCTCCACTTCCAATAACAGAGTTTGCTCTAATAGTAGGGTGTCTTTTCCCTCTATCAAGACTTACTCCACCAAGTGTAACCCCTTGATAGATTAAAACATCATCTTCAATTATTGCAGTTGCTCCAATAACTACTCCAATTGCATGGTCAATAAATACTCTTCTTCCTATTGTTGCAGCTGGATGTATATCTGTTTTAGTAAATAATGAACCAATTCCAACAATTGCCCTTGATAGTTTTACCCATCCTTTATTATAAAGTCTATTTGCAATTCTATGGTTTATAATTGCCCAAACCCCAGGATAATTAAAAAATAGTTCAAAACTTGAATCTAGGGCAGGGTCGTTAAGTTTAGGTACAGAAAAATCCTCTTTTATCTGTTTCCATAAACCTAACTCTTTTTCCTCTTTTAAAATTTTTTCTTTTATTAGTTCATGTATGTTTTTTTTATCTTCCATATTAGCTCCAAGTTGTTTTTAGATAACTGTTGTCATGCAAATATTTTTTTAGTATCTTATATGTATTGTTATCTAAATTCTTTTTTAAAACCTCTTTTATCTGTTTTGTATCATAATCTATATCTTCAAGGATATCGATAATTTTTTGAGATTCTAGAATATTTTCTAGTTTAACCTCATTATTTTCAAATATAACATTTATTTCTGTTGGGTGAGAGAATAAATTATGTCTCATCCCTAATATATCTTGATATGCTCCTACATGGAAAAAACCAAGATAATACTCCTCTTTTTTTAAATCTAAATCATGTAAAAAAAGTGGTTTATTTGGATCAAATCCAATTTCACCATCACTATCACAAGTTATATCCCATAAAGATGCACTTCTTGTTGGGTTTTTATTTAAATGTGTAATTGGCATAATAGGAAACTCTTGTTTTATACCCCAAAAATCAGGTAATGATTGAAAAATTGAAAAGTTAACAAGATATTTTTCTTGAATCTTATTATCAATTCTTTTTAATTCATCATAATCATCAACCTCTAAAAACCAAATAGCTTTTTTAATAATTAGGTTTGTTAGAATTTCTGCATTACTTCTATCTTCTAAATCAATATAACCCAAATCAAAAAGTTTTAATAATGAATCTAGGTGATCAATACTATCGTGCATATATTCAAGTGCTGTTTTTGAATTTATATCATTGTATAGGTCTCTTAGCTCTTCAATTAGTGGTGGGTTAATCTCTTTTAACCTTAAATGTTCTTCATCAAATTCTGCTGTAAAAAGTTCTAAAACAGGAGTAATTAAAACAGTCGAAGAGGCACTAATAAACCTACCAGATTCAGTAAAAATATTTGGTTCTTCTACCCCTTTTTGTTTTGCAATATTTTTTAGTGTAAATATTACATCATTTGCAAACTCTTGTAAGCTATATTGTAAAGTTCTTTGAAATTGAGAATACTCAACTGCTAAACCACCACCAATGTTAATAGCATTTAATTTTGTAGCACCAAGGTTCTTTAATTCCGCATAGATATGTCCAGCTTCTTTAAGGGCATTTTTAAGGGGCTTAATTGTATTCATTGCTGAACCAATATGGAAATGAATCATTGTAAGCATATCAGATAAGTTGTTTTCTTCAAGCATCTCAAAGGCTTCAAGAATCTCCGTTGAACTTAATCCAAATTTTGCATCAATTCCACCAGATTTTGCCCATGCACCACTTCCACTATTAAATAATCTAACTCTAATCCCAATACTAGGAGTTGGTAAATTTGTTTCTTTTTCAACTTCTAAAATTGTTTCAAGTTCATTTAATCCTTCAATGATTACAGTAATATCATGTCCCATCTTTTTCGCAATAAAAGCTAAATGAATCATCTCTTTATCTTTAAAACCATTAACAGTTATTGGTGAACCATATTTATTATAAGTCATGGCTAAGAAAAGCTCGGCTTTACTTCCAGCTTCTAATCCATAATTGTATTTTTCACCACATTTTATTAATGGATGAATAAAGTTTGGAAGTTGATTAACCTTTAAAGGAAATACAGCATTGAACTTTCCTTTATAATTATATTCATCTATAGCATTATTATATAGATTAAATAGCTTATCTATTTGTTTTTGTATAAGATGTGGAAATCTAAAAAGTAAAGGGCCTTTATAGTCCTGCTCTCTTATCTCTTTTACCATTTCAATTAATGAAGGCTTAGATGCATAGTTAATTTTAACAACACCATCTTCTATTATAAAGTTATCATCAGCCCAAATGTCAATACCATAATTATTCAAAGTTAAAAATCCTCAATTTTGATTGTTTTTTCTTCTTGTGTTTTAATATTTTTAACAAATATTGTTCCATTTTTTAATTCATTTTCCCCAATTAAAGCTACTATACTAGCATCTTGTTTTTGAGCAATTTTAAAGTGTTTCCCAAAACTTCTTGGAGTATATTCCATTATAGTTATGGAGTTTTTTCTTTTTTTAGAAGCGATTTTTGTTAAAAGGTTTAATGCTTCATCTGTCATTGCGCCAAGATATATTGTATCTTTATCCTCTTCTTTTGTTTTAATTAATTCAAGTAATCTTTCTATACCAATTGCAAATCCTATTCCAGGAGTTGCTCTTCCACCTAGAAACTCAACTAATCTATCATATCTTCCACCACCAGCTATTGCACTTTGAGAACCTATTTCTGAAGAGGTAAATTCAAAGGCTGTTTGAGAGTAATAATCTAAACCTCTAACAAGATTTGTATCAACTACATATTCTATATTGTTATAGTCTAATACATCTTTAAGACTTATAAAGTCACTATCACATTTTTCACATAAATTGTTAGTGATTTTAGGGGCATTGTATAATAGTTTTTGACAGTTTTCATTTTTACAATCTAAAACTCTAATTGGATTTGTTTCAATCCTTTTATTACAGTCTTCACAAAGGTTTTCTTTTATATTTGTTAAATACTTAACTAGGTTTTCTCTATACGGAGGCATACATGTTGGACAACCTAATGAATTTAGTTGTAATTTAAACTTAATTTCAAAGAAATCAAGAATATCTTTAAGCATCATTATAATTGTTGCATCTTCATAAACTGATGCTTGACCAAACACCTCTGCTCCAAATTGATGGAACTGTCTTAATCTACCTTTTTGAGGTCTTTCATATCTAAACATTGGTCCATAATAAAACCATCTATATGTTCCACCAGCTCTATCAAATTTATTTTCTACAAAACTTCTAACAACCCCTGCTGTACCTTCAGGTCTTAGGCAAACATCGTTTTCACCTTTATCAATAAATTGATACATCTCTTTATTTACAATATCTGAACTTTCACCAACACTTCTTTTAAATAATGCTGTTTCTTCTAAAATTGGAGTTTCTAAGTAGGTAAACCCATAGTTTTTTGCAATTCTTGATGCATTTTCTACAAAATATGTAAATAGTTTACTATCGTCACCTAATATATCATTCATTCCTCTTAAGCTTTGAATGTTAGCCATTTATAAAATCCTCTATCTTTTTTGAAATCTCTTCGATGCTAAGGCTTGCATCTATAAAAATATGATTTAAATTTAGTATTTCTACTGTTTTTTTCATTCTATTTTGAATATCAATTAAATAATCAATACCCCTTGATTCGATTGAATCGTTTGTTTTACCGCTTAATCTTTTAGTTAATTCATCCTTTGATAACTCTAATAGTATCACATGACTAGGAAGAATATTTGATGTTGCAATAAGGTTTAAACTTGTAACAACTTCAAGGGGCAAGTTAGAAGCATAAGAGATACCGCTAATTACACTTCTATCACTTACAACAATTCCTTCTTTATTTGGTTTTATTATCTCTTCAATATGTTCAGCTCTATCAGCCAAAAAAAGGAACATCTCCGCAACTTTACTTTTGGCTTCACCATTTAAAGCCATTGCCCTTAATTTTAAACCAATTTCAGTTCCACCTGGTTCTTTAGTGAAAACAGCTTGGGGAAACTTTTGTTTTAGTATATCAAGTTGAGTTGATTTACCTGCCGTGTCTATACCTTCAATTACTATATACATTCTAGAACCTCTTTTGGTACCAAGTGTTGGTATTTTCCATTAAATTTAATAACTTCTCTAACAATTGTTGATGAAACAAAAGCATTCTCTAGCTTTGGCATCAAATAAAGTGTTTCAATATCTTTATTTATAGATGAATTTGCATAACCCATTTGAAGTTCATATTCAAAGTCAGAAACGGCTCTAAGCCCTCTAACAATAGTATTTATTTTTAATTCTGTTGCTAAATCAACAAGTAAAGTATCAAATCCTACAACTTTAACATTCTCAATTTTATTTGTTGCTGCTTTAACAAACTTAACCCTTTGTTCATGGTCAAACATTGGATTTTTTGCTTCACTTTGTGCAACAGCAATAATCACTTCTTCAAAAATATTTGAAGCTCGACAAATAATATCCATATGACCATTTGTAATAGGATCAAAAGTTCCACTATAAATAGCTTTCTTATAAGTTCCTTCTACATTTTTTTCTCTTTTGCAATTTCCCATTTTTATTTCCATCTTTCATATAGATTGTGTTCAATTTTTAATAAATCAAACCATTTTCCTATTAAAAAATCTTCCATAAGTTCTATAGAATCTTGTTTTGAATAGTAGGCTAATACAGGTGGGGCAATAATCACTCCAAGAGTTGATAGTTTATGCATGTTTTCTAAAGCAAGAGTAGAAAAAGGCATCTCTCTTGGTGCTAAAACAACCTCTCTTTTTTCCTTTAACATCACTGTAAAAGCTCTAGTTATAAGATTGTCTGAAATACCAACAGCACATTTTGCAAGGGTATTCATTGAACAAGGAAGTATTATCATTTTGTCAGTTTTAAAAGATCCAGATGAGATACACGCTTCTATTTGATGTTCTTTAAAAATATGAGTATTTTCCCTTTTTAAAAGTTCATCTTTTATGTCGATGTTCTGCTCCAGTTTCAAAGCTTTTCGGGCACTTTTTGATACCACTACAAAAGCTTCAACACTTGAAGGCAGTTTTTGTACAAATTTAAGTGCAAGTTTAGCGCCACTTGCTCCTGTTATTCCAATTACTAATTTCACTTTTAAAAACCTTCATAAAGTACTAATAAAAGGAGATATTAGCCAAAAAAGACTTTATTTTCAAAAGAATAATAAATATCATTGATAAAATTATCTAAATAAGCTTTTTTTAAGCTTAAATTAATAAATAAAAGTATATCATTTTGTATAAGTTTTAAATATATATAATTTAACAATTTGTTTATTAAATATATTTAATTATATTTTTTGTAAAGGAATTAATATGTCTAAAGTTTTCACATATGTTAGAGTTAACAACAATAATGAGAGTTATACAAAAGATCAAAAAAAAGGTTTAGAAGAATATATTTCTAAGAACAATATTTCTATTAATAAAGAGATTGAAATAGTTATAGATACTCCTGATGATGAGAAAAATATTCTGGACTTTTTAAAAAGCTGTGAGCATTCTTCAACTGTTGTTGTTTATGATTTAAATGTTTTTGGCAGAACCATTGAGACAATTTTAGAGATAGTTAAGTTTTTACTTTCAAATAAAATTAGAATTATTATTGTTAAACAAAATCTTGATTTAATTGATGATAAAGATATGTTGACACAAATGATACTTGGTGTTATCTCGATGACTGTAAACCTTGAAAAGGATTTAATGAGTTTAAGAACAAAAGAAGCTCTAACTGCAAAAAAATTAAAAGGTGAAAGTTTAGGAAAACCAAAAGGAACAATTCAAAAATCTAAGTTTGATAAACAAAGAGATAAAATAGAAGAGTTATTAGCTGTTGGATTATCAGTTAGAAAAATAGCAAAACTATTAGGATATAATAATCATATTGGTTTGAACAATTATGTTAAAAAAAGAAATATTAGACATTCTTTGCCAAATACACTAGACATAGCTAGTTGAAACTCTAAGAAAAAGGCTAATTAAATGTTTGCAATTTATAACAACAATGGATTGAGTTTTAGAAGCACAATTGATAATTTATATACTCTTTCCAATGTTGATTCAATTGCAAGGGTTAGAAACAATACAGAAGAGGGTCTTCCTAAAGACCATAGCTTAAAATCTAAAAAAAAGCTTTATGAAAATCAAAATATTGAAGAGGCTAAAGCTGTTTACAAAAAAATGGCTAATATTGATACAAAAGAGCCAATTTTTCATGTAGAAGATTTAATGACAAGGGATGTAATAAGTTTAAATGAGGATAATACTCTTCTTGAAGCCTACGAATTGATGCAAGAACATGAATTTAGACAAATTCCTGTTTTAAAAAAAGATGATAATCAAATTATTGGTTTGGTAACTCAAGAGTTTATTTTAGATTTACTTGTTGGTGATTTAGAATTTGCTCAAAACATTATGCAACGAGAATTATCAACTTTTGATTTTAATGAAGTTATAACTAGTGATCCCATAACTGATATTAGAAGGGTTGCTAAGGTTATGGTTGATTTTTCCTTAACGGCAATACCTGTAGTTGACCAAGATGATAATTTATTAGGAATTGTTTCACGGGCAAATATTTTAAAAGCAGTAGCTAATACTCCTCCTATGCAAATCTGGGGTTAAATAGTCAAGTATAAGTAAAACTTTTATTTCTCAAAGCTTTAATTATAAAATTTTTTTATATAATTCGCCATGGAAAAAATATATGGAATTTTATTAAGTATTTTAGTTGCCTTTTTTGCCTTTTTTTTATCTTCTTATATACCAATTGGCTCTGTTGCAATAGCAATTATTTTAGGTGCTATAGTTGGAAATTTAATTAAATTACCTTCAAAATTCAATTCAGGAATAACTTTTAGTGAAAAGACTATCTTAGCTCTTGCTATCTCGCTATTAGGAATTAATTTAGATTTTAATGTTTTAGAAGAGTTAGGTTTTGGAACAATTTTATTAATTATAATCTCATTAATATCAACCATAGTTTTTACAAATTTTCTTGCAAAAAAACAAAATTTTGATACTAAATTCGCTTTAATTTTAGGTATTGGTAATGCAGTTTGTGGAAGTGCTGCAATTGCCGCAACAAAAGATATAGTAAAACTTGATAAAGAAAAATCTGCTTTAGCTATTGCTATTGTTAATTTATTAGGAACCATTGGTTTATTTGTTTTGCCTATTATTGGAGTTTTATTAGGATTAAGTGATGTTCAAATAGGGATTTTATTAGGAAACACATTACAATCTGTTGGGCATGCAATAGCTGCAGGTTTTGGAGTAAATGAAACAGTTGGGCAAAGTGCGACAATTGTAAAAATGGGAAGAATATTACTTTTAACACCTGTGATTCTATGGCTTATCTATTTTGTTGCTAAAAAATCAACTACTACAACAGAAACTTCACAAAAGATTCAAGTGCCACTTTTTATACTTGGATTCATTTTCTTTTCTATTTTAGCTTCAGTTGGAATTTTGCCTGAAAAAATAGTTGAAGGGATCTCTTGGAGTTCTGAAATGCTTTTAATTATAGCAATGAGTGCAATTGGACTTAAAATTTCATTTAAAGCTATTAAAGAGAGTGGTTGGGATGCGTTTGTTTTAGCTGGCTATGTATTTAAATTTCAAATTATCTTTTCTTTGCTTATGATTATAATCTTACAACAATAAATGTAGTTAATATCAGTTAATATTTAAATAATATCGGTATGAGGCTTTTGTAAATCCTAGTTGTTCATAATATGCCTGAGTTGCTTTACGTGATAAAGATGTTGTGACTTCTAATTGGGCACAAGATTTTGCCTGTGCTTGATTAAGAGCAAAATCAATAAGCTTTTTTCCAATACCTGTATTTCTTGAGTTCTCATTTACAACAATTGAAGTAATACGGCAAAGAGATTTTTGAATAGGAAAATAATGAAAGTAAATAAGTGACATCAGCCCTACGACTTTTGATTCTTTTATAGCAATAAAAACTTCAGAATTTTTATCCTCTAAAGATAAAGCTGATAATAATTGCGATTCTTCACTTTCATAACCTAATTGTAGTAAAAGAGATTTTATATCATAAACATGTATCGGTTCAGCTTTTATTATATTTACCATAATCAACACTCCTTTAAGTAAGAACTATATATTCAAATTATATATTCTAAAACTTAACTTGAAATAATGAGAGATAAATTTTCATGTCTTAAAATCTTAATACTCAATTCAAACAACTTATTGTAAAATAATCAACTTTTTAAAAAGAATTGGAGAAATTATGAAGGTACTATTAATTAAAGATGTAAAAGGAACTGGTAAAGCAGGTGACATTAAAGATGTAAAAGATGGATATGGAAAAAACTTTTTAATTGCAAAAGGTTTTGCTTTACATGCTACTGATGAAGTTATTGCAAATTTTGAAGAGGAACAAAAAATAAAAGCAGCTGCAGAAGCACAAGAGATTGCAGATGCAAAAGAACTTGCGGAAAAATTAGAATCAACTAAATTAACTATAAAACATAAAGTTGGTGCAAATGGTCACTTGATTGGTTCAGTTACAAATAAAGAGATTAGTGAAGCTTTAGAAGCAGATTTTGGAATTGTTATTGATAAAAAAGCTATCACTTTAGATAAAAAAATTAAAGCAACAGGTATTTTTACAGTTGATTGTAAATTAGGTCATGCAATTCATGCAAGTTTAAAAGTTGATATTATTGGAGTTGAATAGATGTTTGAAGCTACAACCATACTTGCTTACAAAGGTCAAGGACAAGCTGTAATTGGCGGCGATGGTCAGGTTACTTTTGGTAATGCAGTTTTAAAAGGAAATGCTACAAAAATTAGAAGACTTTATAAAGATCAGATTTTAGCTGGATTTGCTGGAAGTACAGCTGATGCTTTTAATCTATTTGATATGTTTGAAGGTCACTTAGAAACATCTAAGGGTGATTTATTAAAAGCAGTAGTTGCATTTTCAAAAGAGTGGAGAAAAGATAAAGTTCTTAGACGACTTGAAGCTATGATGATTGTTTTAAATAAAGAACATATTTTTATATTAAGTGGTACTGGTGATGTTGTTGAACCTGAAGATGGAAGTATAGCTTCAATTGGTAGTGGAGGAAACTTTGCTATTAGTGCCGCAAGAGCACTTGCAAAACATTCAGATTTAAAACCAGTTGATTTAGTAAAAGAATCACTAATGATAGCAGGTGAACTTTGTATATATACAAATCAAAATATAAAGATTTTAGAGATAGAGGATTAATATTAAATGGAAATGACACCAAAGCAAATTGTAAAATATTTAGATGATTATGTAATTGGGCAAGATAATGCTAAAAAAACTATCGCCCTAGCTTTGAGAAATAGATATAGAAGAATGAATGTTGAGCCAATCTTACGTGAAGAGATAATGCCAAAAAATATTTTGATGATTGGAAGTACAGGAGTTGGTAAAACAGAAATAGCAAGACGACTTGCAAAAATGATGGGATTACCATTTATTAAAGTTGAAGCTTCAAAATATACTGAAGTTGGATTTGTTGGTCGAGATGTTGAATCTATGATTAGAGATTTAGTTTATGAATCAATAAATTTAGTAACAAGAGAATTTGAAGATAAAATTAAAGATAAAATTGATGATGAAGTAAATAAACAAATAATTGAAAAATTAGTACCACCTCTTCCTGAAAGTGCAAGTGAAAGTGCAAGAGAGTCATTTATTAAAACTTACAATAAAATGGAAGAGAAACTTTTAAATGGTGATTTAGATGATAGAAAAATCGAAATAGAAGTTCCTAAAAAGACTCATGTTGAAATTATTGATTCATCTATGCCAATGGATATGAGCTCTATGCAAGAAAGCCTAAGTAAAATGCTTGGTGGTTTAAATAAAGAGAAAATCAAAAAAGAAGTTACAATAAAAGATGCAAAAATATTGTTAAAAGATGTAGCTAGTGATTCTTTACTTGACCATGAGGCTATTAAAATAGAAGCAGTTAAA
This sequence comes from Arcobacter arenosus, assembly GCF_005771535.1. Lineage (NCBI taxonomy): Bacteria > Pseudomonadati > Campylobacterota > Epsilonproteobacteria > Campylobacterales > Arcobacteraceae > Arcobacter > Arcobacter arenosus. Next base: position 52,047 of record NZ_VANU01000004.1, on the reverse strand, counting down.
AGATCTGAAAATGGTGGTATTATTTTCTTAGATGAGATTGATAAGATTGCAACAGGAAAAAATAATCAAAATCAAGACCCAAGTAAAGAGGGTGTTCAAAGGGACTTACTTCCAATTGTTGAGGGAAGTTCAGTTCATACTAAATTTGGACAAATTAAGACTGACCATATTTTATTTATTGCAGCAGGGGCTTTTCATGTTAGTAAGCCAAGCGATTTACTCCCAGAGTTACAAGGAAGATTTCCTTTAAGAGTAGAATTAGAAAATCTGGATGAAGAAGCTTTATATAAAATATTAACTAATACAAAAAATTCTCTTTTAAGACAATATCAGGCACTTTTAGCAGTAGAAAAAGTTGAACTAGAGTTTAATGATGAAGCAATAAGAGCTTTTGCTAAATATTCAGTAAGTGCAAATGAAAAAACTGAAGATATTGGAGCTAGAAGACTTCACACAGTTATTGAAAAGGTGATTGAAGATATCTCATATGAAGCCGATGAAAAATCAGGTGAAAAAGTTATTATCACAAAAGAGCTTGTGGAAGAGAAACTTGAAGATATTGTAGAAAATGAGGATACAGCGAGATATATTCTTTAAAAAATTTAATTTTTAATTTATTATTATTTTTTTTTGGATAGAATTTATAAAATCTTCTTTAGGAGTCGTATATGAAAATTGTAACTTTTTGTGATGTAGATGATTCAGTTATTGATTCAAAACATGATGTTGAGCATTTTGAAAGTGGAAACAGTGGTGGTGCACAAATTGCAATCTTAGATATTAATACAATATTTGATTTTGAAGAGAATAAATTAGAAGCGTGTGCTGAAAAATTTATTTCTATTGCATTGCTTGATGATGAAAGTGATTTTGACGCCTTTAAAAACTTTGGTGTTGATGCTTGGATTAAAACTGAAGATATTGAAGATATCAATGGTTTATTAAATTTAATTGAGAAAAGGTATTTCGCATCATAATAGATACACATATACATCTTGATAATAAACAATACTATGAAGATATAGATGAAGTTATAAATCGTGCCCTTGAAAATAAAGTTAAAGGCTTTTTAATTCCAGGAGCAGATTTTAACGATTTACCTCAAGCTATAAAACTAGCAGAAAAATATGATGAAGTTTTTTTTGCTGTTGGAATACACCCTTATGATATTGATATGTATGATGAAGCAATTATGGAAAAATATGTAAATCATCCAAAATGTATTGCAATTGGTGAATGTGGGCTTGACTATTATAGACTTCCTGAAGATGAAGAAGAAAAACAACAAAATATAAAAAAACAAAAAGAGGTTTTTATAGCTCAAATTGAGTTTGCAAAAAAAGTAAAAAAACCTCTTATTGTTCATATTAGAGATGCTTCAAACGATTCAAGAGAAATATTAATTGATACAAATGCGAAAGAGGTTGGTGGAGTTTTACATTGCTATAATGCAAGTGAACATCTTCTTCCTTTATCTGAACATAATTTCTATTATGGAATTGGTGGAGTCTTAACATTTAAAAATGCAAGAAAACTTATAGAGGTTTTATCAAAAGTTCCCAAAGAAAAACTTATTATAGAAACTGATGGTCCATATTTGACGCCACATCCTCATAGAGGGAAAAGAAATGAGCCTTTTTATACAAATTTAGTGGCAGAGAAAATGGCTGAATTATTAAATATGACAAAAGATGAGATAGAAGAACTTACCACAAATAACGCAATAAGGCTATTTAAGGAATTTTCTACGATACTTTAGCTATACTATTGTCTATTTTTATATATAGGAAAGTGAATTTGAAAAAACTATTATTACTAATTTTTGTTTTTTCTATTTATTCTTATGCATCCTTAATAGGTTCAAATTTCACACAAAGAGATTTACAAATTCTGGAAGATTTAGATATTAAATCTTCTTTTATAACTGACTATAAACTTCAAGAGGTGTATGAGCAATTTCAAAATAGAAGAAATTCCCATAATTACTTAGAAAAACTTAATGAAGCATCATTATTTGTACCAAGAGTAAAAGATATACTAAGACAACAAAATATTCCAGATGTATTTATTTATATGGCAATGGCAGAATCAAATTTTGATATTGATGCTAAATCTTATGTAAGAGCAACAGGTCTTTGGCAATTTATGCATGGAACTGCAAAAATGTATGGTTTAAAAAATGATTTTTATGTTGATGAGAGAATGGATCTCGTTAAATCAACAATTGCTGCAACAAAATATTTAAATGCCTTACATGATAGATTTGATAAATGGTATTTAGCTGCAATTGCATATAACTGTGGTGAAGGAAGAGTTATAGAAGCATTAACTAGAGCTATTTTAGATATTTATGTGGAAAAACACCCTTCACAAAAAAGAAGTAAAAAGATATATGAATTTAGAAAAACAATTGCTCAATACCAAAAAAGAAGAGTTTCTTATTATAAATTAAGAGATGTATATGAAGAGGTTAAAACTTGGGGAATCAATCCAGATATTGAAGATTTACTTCAAGAACAAAAAGGTTTAGATAGACAATATCTTCCAAAAGAATCTAGAAGATATATTAGAAAGATTATCTCATTAGCTATGTTAAATTCACAAAATTTCATAAAAAATGATGCTAATTCACACTTATTAAATATGGGTATTTCAAAAACAATTGCAACTGTTCCTGTTAAAGGTGGTTGGCATTTAAATAATATTGCAAAAGCAATTGGTATGAAATATGAAGAGTTATATGAATTAAACAAACACTTAAAAAGAGGAATAGTCCCTCCAAGTGAAAATTTTTATACAATCAATATCCCATATAGTAGATTAAGTAGATTTAATTTAAATAAAAACAGCATTAAAGATACTGTTTATGCAGTTCATACTGTAAGAAGTGGAGATACCTTAATTGGTATTGCAAAAAAGTATAATATCACAGTTGAAATGATAAAAAAACAAAATAAATTAAAATCATCATTTTTATCATTAAAGCAAAAACTTTTATTGCCAATTCCAAATGATATGATAAAAAATAGAAATATTTTTAAAATGAGTAGTAGACCTACTAAAAAAAGATACACTGTTAAAAGCGGTGATTCTTTGTATTCTATTGCTAGAAAATATAAGGTTGATGTTAAGAAAATTATGAAAGATAATAATTTAAAAGATAGTTTTCTTAAAATAGGGGATAGACTTGTTATCAGATAAAATAATCAAATTTAGTTTTTCAGCTTTAGCTTTTGGAGTAATATTTACTGGATGTTCTTCAAAATCAACAAATTATGGTAGTTATATACCTATTCTTGGTAAAAAAGTACACAAGCCACTTGGATCTCAAGAAATTAAAAATTCTAAAGCAATGCATAGAGCAACTATGAGGCCTTATAAAATTGCTGGGAAATGGTATTATCCAACTTTAGCAAAAGTTGGGGATACACAAAGGGGAATTGCATCTTGGTATGGTCCAAATTTTCATGCAAAAAAAACTTCTAATGGTGAGATTTATGATATGTATGCTCAAACTGCTGCCCATAAAACTTTACCTATGAATACAATGGTAAAAGTTGAGAACCTTGATAATGGTAAATCAACTATTGTTAGAATTAATGACAGAGGGCCTTTTGTAAGTGGAAGAATTATTGACCTTTCAAATAAAGCTGCCCATGATGTTGATATGGTAAAAAAGGGAACTGCTAATGTTAAAATTACAGTTCTTGGATTCCATGCAAAAATTGCTCAAACAAAAGAGGAAAAACAAGAAACTGCAACTGTTGGAAAATATTATATTCAAGTTGGTGCATTTAGAAGACTTGAAGGTGCTAAAATTACAAAAAGAAAATTTGAATTAGCATTAGAAGATAGGTATAATGTTGTTATTAAAGAAGGTACTTTTGAAAGTAAACCAATAAACAGAGTTTGGATTGCAGGGTTTAGATCAGAAGAAGAAGCTAGAGATTATAGAACAAATAATGGTTTAACTGGGGCAATGATTATTGCTGAATAGGAAAATAGATGACAGAATTAAATAGACAAACTAAAGAAACAGATATTAAATGTAGAGTTGATATATCAGGTAATGGTTCCTCTCAAATAGATACAGGAGTAGGTTTCTTTGACCATATGCTTGAAGCCCTTTCAAAACATAGTGGTATTGATATAGATTTAACTTGTAAAGGTGATTTACATATTGATGCACACCATACAGTTGAAGATTGTGGTATTGTTTTAGGAAAAGCTTTAAAAGAAGAGATTTTCCCAATCGAAAATGTTGAAAGATATGGAAATGCAACAGTTGTAATGGATGAAGCGGCAACTACATGTGCTTTAGATTTATCAAATAGACCTTTTTTAGTTTATGAGGTTAATGTAACTGGAAAAGTTGGAGAGTTTGATGTTGAGCTTGCCGAAGAGTTTTTCCATGCCCTTTCAGGAAATGCAGGTCTAACAGTTCATATTATAAATGATAGAGGAAGAAATAAACACCATATTTTAGAAGCTAGTTTCAAAGCCTTTGCCGTGGCACTTAGACGAGCTTTAGCAAAAAATGAAAAGCTTGGAATACCAAGTACAAAAGGTGTTTTATGATTAAGTTAATTGTTCTTGATGTTGATGGAACATTAACAGATGGTGGAATTACATATTCAAATAATGGTGATGAACTTAAAACTTTTGATGTTGCAGACGGTTTAGCAATTGCAACATGGACAAAAAAGCTTGGGAAAAAAGCTGCAATTATTACAGGAAGAAACTCTTTAATAGTTGAAAGAAGAGCTAAAGATTTAAAAATTGAGCATCTATATCAAGGTGTTCATAATAAAGATGAAGTGTTAGAAAAAATCCTAGAAGAAGAGGGTATTACTTGGAATGAAGTTGCAGCTATTGGTGATGATTTAAATGATTATAAGATGCTAAAAAAAGCTGCTATATCTTTTACTCCTGCTAATGGTTCAAAATATATAAAAGAGATTGTAAATATTCAATGTAAATCTTATGGCGGTAAAGGTGCGGTTAGAGAGATGATTGAGTATATTATAAAAGAAGATGGGATAGAAGAGGATTTTATTAAAGCATGGTTATAAGAATTTTTGTTTTATCCTTGTTGATTCTTGCAACTTTTAGCTACTTTATCCCCTTTGATAAAGTGGATAAAAAAGAATCAATTGAAGATTTGCCCCTTTTAGTGTTTGATGATTCAATAATGTATACATTAAGTCCACAAAATATGAATAGGATTGTTTATTCAAAAAAGGCAATAAGATATAAAACAAAAGATGTATTACTTAATGGTTCTTTAACAACAAGAAATATAAACTCAAAGGGTGATATTATAACTGATACATTATTGGCTGATAAAATTGTAAAAAGAGCTGAAAAGTTCAAATTTTTAAATAATGTAAAGTTTACTAGAAATGATTATGTTAATTTAAATACCGATGAATTAGATTATAATGCACAAACGAAAATTGCGTTTAATTCAAAACCCTTTGACGGTAATTATTATGAAAATTACATTAAGGGTGAAAATATATATCTTGATTTAAATAAATATTATATGAGTGCTAAAAACACTCATTTTGAAATTGATACAAATAAAGGAAATTAATAAATGAAATTTTTTATAACATTGTTGTTTTTTACAACTTTGATTTTTGCAAATGATAAATTAATTATTGATGCTGATAGTTTTGAATCGGATGATTCAAAAGGAATAACTATCTTTACTGGTAATGTAAAATTAAAAATGGGCAAAGATAAACTAAATGCATATAAATTAGAGATTTTTATGGAAGCTAATAAGAAGGGTAAGTCTAATACCCCATTTAAATATGTGGCTTCAGGTAATGCAGATTTTGAAATTTATAGTAATGGTAAAATATATAAAGGGAAAGGTAATAGAGTTATCTATTCTCCAAAAAAACAAGAATATACAATCATTGGTAATGGTTACGTAAAAGAAGAAAGTGAACAAAGAGAACTTTTTGGGGAAACTATTTTTATTAACCAATTGACAGGTAATGCAAAGGTTAAAGGAACTCAAAATAAACCAGTAAGATTTATCATTAATGTTAATAACAATGATAAAAATAAAGAAGAGAAGAAATAATGAAAATTGTTGATGCAAAGTTTTTAACTTCAGCTCAAAGTATTATGGATTCTCCAAGTCCAGATAAAGCAGAAGTTGCTTTTTTAGGAAGAAGTAATGTTGGTAAATCTTCTTTATTAAATACCCTTACAAATAGAAAAGGTTTAGCTAAATCATCTTCTACTCCAGGGAAAACACAGTTGATAAACTATTTTGATATTAAGTTTAAAACAGAAGATGAAGAGTTACCTTATGTTTATTCTAGATTTGTTGATTTACCAGGTTTTGGATATGCTAAGGTTTCAAAAAGTTTAAAAAGAGATTGGAATAAAAACTTAACTGGATATTTAGAACAAAGACCTTGTTTACAGATTTTTGTTCATTTGATTGATTCAAGACATCCAGATTTAGCAATTGACAAAAATGTAGATGAGTTTTTAAAGACAATAAAAAGAGGCGATCAAATTATCATTAATGCCTTTACAAAAATTGATAAATTGAAACAAAATGATTTACAAAAGTTAAAAAGAGAATACCCTGAGGGTATTTTTATTTCAAACTTAAAAAAACGAGGTTTACAACAACTTCAAGATAGAATTACAGGATATCTTTTTGGAAATTAAATTTTATAAACCAGATGTTAGCCATATTGCTACAATGCAATCATTAGTTAAAGAAGAAGTTGAAAATGGAATTATTCTTCTTAGAACAGAAGATGAAATGGCTAATACAATTAGATCATATACAGTTGTAGAAGTTGATGGTGTAATGGCAGGTTTTACTGCTTTACACGTACATTCAGCAAGACTTTCTGAAGTAAGAAGCTTAGTTGTGTCTAAAAACTTTAGGGGTTTAAAATTAGGTAAGAGGTTAGTAGAAGCTTGTATAAAAGAGGCTAAAACTTTGGGTTTACAACAAATCCTTTCCTTAACTTATCAAAAAGGTTTTTTTGAATCATTGGGATTTTATGAAATAGAGAAAGAGAAAATACCAGAACATAAAATATGGGCTGATTGTATTAGATGTAAACACTTTCCTGTTTGTGATGAAATTGCAATGGTTTATGATTTATGAGTAGATTGTTAAAATTTTTATTTTTACTTTTACTTTTTAAACTTACACTTTTTGCAGAATTAAATTTTTCACAAGAAGAAAAAGAGTATATAAAAAACAATAAAATCAAGGTGGCAATGTTACCAGACTTTCCACCTTTTTCTATTTTAAAAAATGGGGAAATAGAAGGATTCTCTTATGATATTTTACAATTAATATCAGAAAAGAGTTCTTTAAACTTTGAATATGAAGTTAATAAATGGCCAGTTAATCTAAAAAAATTCAAAGAAAAAAAGATTGATATAATTGATGCAATCTCTTATCGTGATAGTAGATTAAGTTTTACAAACTACACAAAACCTTATTTTGAAATCCCTTTAATGATTTTCTCAAGAAAAGATTTAACAGATTATACCGACCTAAATTCATTAAAAAATATGAAACTAGGTATGACAAAAAACATTTTTTATAAAAATCTAATTGAAGATTTAAATTTATTTAAAATAGTTGAATATGAAAGTTTTGAAAAAAAATTAGATGCCTTAGCTTTTGGTGAAGTTGATATTATCTTTGGACACCTTTTAAGTACTCAAAATGCAATTAAAAATAAGCAATATACTAATATGAAAGTGTTAGATGAACTAAACCTCCCAAACCTAAAAAAAACTGATTTAAGATTTGGAATAACAAAAGAGAATAAAATTCTTTATGGAATTATGAAAAAATCTTTTGATTCTATTTCTAAAATTGAGTGGAGTAATTTAAGAAAAAAATGGATTGATACCTATGGTTTAGAGAAAGAAAAAGCAAATATAATTGAAGAATTAGAAGCAAAAGAGAGATTGTTTTTAGTTGAGAAGAAAATTAAATGTATCACTACAAATTGGCATCCTTTTATTTTTGTAAATGATAAACCCCATGGAATCTCTGTTGATTTTTGGAATATAATAAAAGAAAAAGCTTTAATTGATTCTTCCTGTGAAGTTGTTGATAGCTATGAAAAAATTGAAGAAAAAATTAAAAATAAAGAAGCTGATTTAACCCTTGCTGCTGTAGTTACAGAAGATAAAGTTTCATATAGCAGATTTTCTATTCCATATATGTCTTATCCCCTTGCTATTGCAACAAAACTTGACAAAAGATATATTACAAATACTTCTATTTTAGATGGTAAAAAAGTTGGAATTGTAAAAGATACAGGAATATATAAAATTTTAATCGAAAAATATCCACAAATAAAGTTTACAAGTTATAAAAATAATTTTGATGCTTTAAAAGGATTGTCGAATAATGAGGTTTTTGCAATTATTGACATTCTTCCTGAATTATCCCATTATATTAGAAAATATGGCTTTAATGATATAAAAATCTCTGGAACTACCGAATTTAATTTAGATTTTAGAATTATGATTAGAGAAGATTATGATTTATTAGTCTCAATTGTAAATAAGGCGATTAAGTCTATTTCCATTGCTAAAATACAAGAGTTGAAAAATAAATGGATGTCTGTAAAATATGAAAACTTTGTTGATTATACAAAGTTTTGGCAAATTGCAATTGTAATTTTAATTATCCTTATAATTATGATATATAGACAAATAGTATTAAATACCCATAATAAAAAACTTCAAGAAGCAAATAGAAATATTGAATTAAAATCAAAAGAACTTGAAGAAAAAACATTAGAACTTCATTCCCAAAAAATTCTATTTGAAAAAACTTTTAATGATTCATCTGATGGTGTTTTTTTGGCAACATTTGATGGAAAAACTAAAATAGTAAAATGTAATCCTAAATCTTATCAATTATTAGGTTTTGAAAGTGAAGAAGAGTTTATAAATACTAATAGAGAAAATATTTTACCACCTTTTCAACCAGATGGAAGCAATTCTTTAGAGTTAATAGATAAATATTTACATAAAACTATAGAAGAGGGTTCTTGCACCTTTGAAATGCTTCATAAGAAAAAAGATGGAACATTAATATGGCTTGATGTTGTTATTACAGCAATTGAATTTCAAGATAAAAAATTAATCCATATTGTGTGGAGAGATATTCAAAAAAGAAAAGATATTGAAGATGAATTAAATTCTTTAACAATTAAACTTGAAGAAAAAGTACAAAGTGAAATTGCAAAAAATGAAGAAAAAACCAAACAATTGATTCAACAAAGTAGGTTAGCTCAAATGGGTGAGATGTTATCAATGATTGCCCATCAATGGAGACAACCATTAACTGCAATCTCTGCAACTACAAATAATATTTTAATAAGATTGATGTTAGATGAAAAACTTCCTAAACAAAATTTAGAAAAAGAGTTATCTTTAATAAGTGATTACTCTATTCACTTATCTACTACCATTGATGATTTTAGAAATTTCTTTAAAAGTGATAAGGAAAAAATTCTTATTTGTCTTGAAAATATTATAAATAATTCAGTTTCAATTATAAAAGGTTCTTTAGAATCAAATAATATAAAGTTGGAAATAGAATTAGACTCAAATGAAGAAGTAATGGTTCATGCAACAGAGATAAATCAAGTTATATTGAACATAATTAAAAATGCTGAAGATGTGTTAGTTGAAAATTTAGTTTTAGATTCAAAAATTAAAATTAGAACATATAGTGATGAGCAAAATGTATATATTGAAATAAGTGATAATGGAAATGGAATTGATGAAGAGATAATTGAAAAGATTTTTGATCCATATTTTTCAACAAAAAGTGAAAAAGAGGGGACGGGACTAGGCTTATATATGAGTAAAATTATTATAAATGATCATTGTGGCGGTTCTTTAACAGTTAAAAATGGAACTGAAGGGGCTGTTTTTACTATTCAACTTTCTAAAAATATATAAACTTCTATACTTAACTATATTAAATAGTTGTTTTTTTTAATTTTTTTTTAATAAATACAGAAAGATTAATAAAAAATACTAAAAATATATGATAAGATATTATTTATAATATATAGACGGGAGAATATAAATTATTGTAATTTAACTATATGATGAAGCTAACTTGATAATTTATAGAATTTAATTATGCAAGATAATTTAAGCCATGAAATCTTTTTAAGATTAAACAAAAATAACAACAGTTTGAGTAGTACTATAAGTGAAAAAGATGTGTATAGTATTATTCAAGAGATTAAAACATACAAAAATGAAACTACTGCAGATAATATACTTGAAAATCAAGAAGAATTTACTACACTCTTTTTCAATGCTCCAATCCCATGTTTTATAGTTGATGATAGTTTTAAAATAGAAAAAGTCAATAATTATGTTGAAAAATATTTTAAAAAAATTAATACTAAGACAAACTTTACTTCCTTTATTCCAAAGGAGACATTAGAAACTTTTCTTAATTGGATGAGCTATAAAGAGTATTTAATAAATGATTTGGAAATTAATTTTAAGTGTTATGATAATTCAACTAGAAGATTCCAAATTAAAGCAATTAATCATCCAATAAATAAACATCTTTATTTTTTTATATTAATAGATATTCAACAACAATATGAGATGAAGGAAAATCTTCAACATTTAGTTGATAAAGAGATGAAAAAAAGTTCTAACCAACTTGAAATGTTAAAAGAACAATCAAGGTTAGCTTCCATGGGAGAGTTAATTGAGATAATTATCCATCAATGGATATCCCCTTTAAATGGTATAAAAGTTAGAACTGAATTTATAAAAAATGAGTGTAAAAAAGATAGACTTGATAAAAAAACAATTGAAAACTATACCCAAGAACAAATTGACAATATTAATCATTTAATTACAACACTTAAAGAGTTTAGAGATTTTTTAAAGCCAAAAGGTGAACTTCAATGTGTAAAGCTTTTAAAATTAATTACATATGTAAGAATGCTATTAAAAGATGTTTTAGTAAAAAACAATGTAATTTTAAATATTGATATAGATGAAAACTTTTATATACATGTACATCAAAATGAGTTTACACATGTATTTATTAATTTAATAAACAACTCGATTGATGCCTTTGTGGAAAATAAAAAAAGAGTTAGAAATATAGATATATATACAAAAAAAGATTTAACTGGCTTTAGTATTGTTTTTAAAGACAATGCAGGTGGAGTAAGTGATTATACTTTAGAAAGATTATTTGATAGACATTATACTACAAAAAAGGAAGGTACAGGAATTGGCTTGTATCTAGTTAAAAATATTGTGGAGAAAATTGGGGGCGAGATAAGTGCTAAGAATATCAGCGATGGATTAGAGTTTATAATCCATATTGCTGATTAATTTTTTATAATTTTTTTCATTTGATTTCTAATAATTACAGGAACAAAAAACATTGAAACTACATAAGAGATTAATGTTCCTCCAATAAGAGCAACTCCTAATCCTCCAAATACAGCATCTGTTGCAAGTAAAGATGAGGCAAATACCATAGTTAAAACTGTAAGAATAATTGGTTTTGATCTCGTTGCTGTTGCACGTGCAACTGCTTGATTTATTGTTAATCCTTTATCTTCAACTAATTGTTTAGAAAAATCAATAATTAATGTAGAGTTTCTTGAATTAATACCAATAAGCCCAATAAATCCTATAAGTGAAGTAGCAGTTAAATAGAAAGTATCTGTTGTAATCATATCCATAATTATATGTGCAAATATTACTCCAATAATTGAAATAAATGAGGCTAACACTATTCCACCAGAGATTGCAAAAGATTTATAATACATAACCATTAGGAAGAATATTAAAACTAAAGCGATAATAAAAGCTCCCCCTAAATCAATAAAAGTATCAATGGTAACCTTAAGTTCTCCATCCCAAACTAATTCAAACTTCTCACCTGTGTTTTTATCTTTGAATTCTAGGTTTAAAAGATTAGATTTACTCACTTCATAGTTTTTATCAAAGTTGTTTAAAAAAGCATCTCTTGCGTCTAATAAAGGGTATATCTGGCTATCTTTATTTGTTTCTGCGATTACATTTATCATTGGAGTTAAATTTTTTGAAGTTAATGTTGGTTCTTTAATCACTTTTTTTATACTTATCAATTCACTAAGAGGAACTAAAAAACCATTTTTACTCATAAGTTTAAGTGTAGATAGTTTATTTAAAATATCTTCAATATTATTAGAATTAAAAACCCTTGAGTCATCTAATCTTAAAAAAATTGGAACTTGTGATTCTGTATCACTCTCATTAACAACTGATAAAGTGATACCTTCATAGGCTATATAAAGGACATTTTTAATTTGCTCTAAAGAGATACCTGTTTTGATGATTTTATTATTATCTAATTCAATTTCGAATTTAGAATACTCATCATCAGCCATGATATCAACATCAACCAAAGTTTCTTGTTTCTCTAAAACTTTTGCAACTTTTTTTGAAAATTCTCTTCTACTTTCAAAAGAGTTTCCGCCATATATTTCGGCAACTATTGAAGCTAATACAGGTGGTCCTGCAGGTAGCTCAATTAATTTTATATTAGCATCATATTTAGAACATGTTTGTAATTCATCCCGCACTTCACTAACAAAGTTATAACTTTGAATATCTCTGTTATGGGCTTTTTTAATATTTACCATAATTTCTGCTTGGGATTCTTTGTCTTTTAAGGCACTTTGTTTAACTAATGCAGCAAAATCAAGGGGTTGACCCTCGCCAATAAATATAGAAACATTTGTCACAATCTCTTTAGATATTAGTTTTTCTGAGATACAAGAAGTAACCTCTTTTGTTTGTTTTGTTGAACTTCCATCTTTTAAATCAACATATACAGAAAAGGTGTCAGAATCTTTACTTGGTAGCATTTTTGCTTTTATAATTTCAGTTGGGAATGTAGCAATTGAAAGGGCAAAAAGTGCTAATGTTATTAGATAAACTAACATTGATTTGGAAGGAGATTCAATAATATTATAAATAAATTTTTCTAATTTCATTTACTATCTCCTTATAAAAATTTTTTTACAAAATATGGTGTAAAAACATAAGCTACAACTAGTGAAACTATTAAAGCTATAGGAACAAATACAGGAAGAGGGTGCATAAATTGTCCCATCATCCCTCCCACAAAAAACATTGGAATAAATGTCATAATAATAGCTATTGTTGCTATGTTTGTGGCATTTCCTATTTCGTTTGTAGCATTTATTGAAATAGTTTTAATATCAGTTTTACCACCATCTTCTTTTTTATGTCTAACAATATTTTCAATTACAATAATTGCTGCATCAACAAGCATCCCAAGACTTACTATTAATGCAAATAAAGTGATTCTGTTTATTGTTTCATTAATCATAAATCCTACAAAAAGGGTAATTGATAAAATAGATGGAACAAGAAGTGATACAATCATTGCTTCTTTAAAACCTAAAGAAAAAATAAGTAATATGGCAATAATCAAAATAGAGATAAGCAGGTTTTGAACTAAAGAGTTAACTGCATTATTGGCTGTATATCCATCATCTCTTGTGATTACCATTTTTATATTTTTCTTTTCTAATTCAGGTTTTATTGAATCAATATATTTAAAAATCTTTTCATTAATGGTAACTGAATTTGCACCTTTTAGTTTTGATACCGTTAATGTTATTTGATTTAATCCTTTTGTATTCTCTTTTGTAAAAATAAGTGCTTCTTTTTTATTTTGTATATCAAAACTTCTAGAGATTTTTGCAACTTCTTTTAAATATATTGGTGTATTGAAGTTGTATGAAATAATGATATTTTCTAAATCCTCTTTTGTCTCAATAGCATTTTTAATACTTAAGACAGTTAAGGAATCATGTAAGTTATCTGATACCATATTAGGGGTAGTTAAAGATAAAGCTTTAATTTGTTTTGCAATCTGTCCTAATGATAAATTATAAGCTGATAGCTTGCTAGAATCTACTTCAATATTGTATTGATCTTTCTTTTCCCCTTTTAAATCCACAAGGGCAACTTGATCAATCTTATTTATCTCAAAAGCTATTTTATTTACTTCATTAAAAAGTTCAGTTTGAGAAATTTTATTTTGATTTGGATAAAAAGCAATAGTTGCTATTGGAATATCTGTATCTATATCCATAGTTTTGACAATTGGTGGCATTGCCCCTTTAGGAAGCATATCTATATTTCTCATTATTTGGTCATAAAGTTTTAAATTTGATTCCTCTTTATCTTCACCGATGTAGTATTGAGCTTGAACTATACCAACTGAATCTTTTGCATAAGAATAGATATGTTCAACACCTTTAATCTCTTTTATTTTCTTTTCTAAAGGCTCAATTATTACTTTTTTTATCTCGCTTGGTTTTGCTCCTGGTAGGGCAACAATTACTGCTCCACCGCTAACTTTTATTTGTGGGTTTTCTTCCCTTGGCATAAATTCTAAAGATAATACTCCAAGAATCAAAGTAAATGTACCTAATATAAAAGTTAAAGGGTGGTCAATAAAAATTTGTGCAAGTCTTCCTGCAATATTTAGATTATTGTTTTCCATTCTCATCCACTTTAATAAATATTTTTGAATACATACCAGGGTAGATATTCATTCCCTTTGAATCAAAAGAGATTTTTATTGTAAAAGAGTGTGTCATATTTTGAACATTTGGAATTATAGAGGCAATTTTCCCTTTTGTATTTAAATTTAATGAATCAATTTGAATCTCTACTTCTTTCCCAATTTTTATTTTTCTTAAATTACTTTCACTAATATCTGTTTTTATTTTAAGTGAATTTAAATCAGAAAGAATTATAGCTGGACTTGAAGGCATAGCCATTTCGCCACTTTTAATGCTTTTTTTAATAACTAAACCATCATTTGGAGCAACAATTTTTAAATAATTGTATTGAGATTCTACCTCTTTTAGTTTTGCTTTTGCAATTGATATCATATTTTTTATATTTTTTAGTTTTAGCTCAAGTTGTTCAACATCATATTTTGGAACTAAATCTTTTTCATATAATCTTTTATATCTTTCATAATTTGTTTTTACATTGTTATAATTATTTTCTTGGATTTGAAGATTTAATTGAGCTTCTCTTTTTAAACTATCAATATTTGAAGAATCAATCTTATATAAAAGTTCACCTTTTTTTACAAAATCTCCTTCACTTACATATACTTTTTCAATAAATCCCATATATCTACTTGTGATAATTTTTTCATTATCAGAAATTACTGTACCACTTAATTCAAGTGCATTTAAATTTATTACACTTGTTAAAAATATTATTAAAGTTATTGATCTTTTTTTCATTACTTATAATCCTTTAATCCCTTAAGCTTTTTCCAAGAGCAAGTTTTAATCTTGCTTGAGCTATAGATTTTTCATAATTAGCCATTATTAATTCTGCTTCATTTTCTCTGTAAGATGCTTCTTGTTTTAGAAGTTCTGTCATTGATATTAATTGGTTTTTATACATGAGTTTAGACTGCTCTAAAACTTCAAAAGATAACTCTTTTGCTTCAATTTTTTCTAAATGTATCTTTTCCTTTGCCTTTAGATTTAAAAAAGCTTTTTCTAATTCTAATTTAATAGCATTTTGAAGTTGATTTAAATTTAGTTTTGTTTTATTTAATTCTATTTTACTTTTTTGTAAATCTGCATCTCTACTTGTGTCAAAAATTGTATATTTAAGCCCTAATAAGCCCATATAATAATCTTTTGAAGAACTAAAATTTAGTGTATCATCATTTAAACCATATTCTAAATGGGAATATAAATTTGGATAAAAAGAGGATTTATTTAAATCAACATTTTTTTCCATAGCATCTTTTGAGATATCAAGCATTTTTAAATCAACTCTATTTTCAATTGCTTCTTTGTATAAAGATTTTAGTTCTTGATTATTGTTTAATCTAAAAAGTTTTAGAGATTTTACATTTGATAATTTTTCATTTGAACTCAAAAATCTTAAATATGCAATTGCAATATCAAATTTATTTTGTGCTTGGGTAACTTTACTTTGAACTTTTAATTCTTGAACTTTTGCTTGTTTTGTATCAATTTTAGTAACTAAACTTTCATTGTAAAACTCATTTGCTGATTTTACGAATTGTGAAACTGCTTGTTTAGCTTGTTTCGTAGCTTCTATAAACTCTTTTGCTACAACTGCTGCATTGTAAGCTTTTAAAACTTCAAACTCTAAAGCTCTTTTATCAAGTGTTAGTTTTAGTAGTTCAGCTTTATTTTTTATTTTTAAAAGCTCTTCTTGATTTGAGAGTTTAAACCCTGTAAAAAGAGGTATATCATAAGTTATTTTTGTTGAAAAATTATTTCTAGGTTCTGGATTATTTAGATTATCTGGAATAACATTAATTGCAGAAGGACCAGTAAAGTCTAAAGCTCCAAAATCATTAAAAGAAGCCTCCCTAGATGATAATTTTGAATTAAAAATATATCCAGGATGATTTGTTCTCATTACTTCATGGCTTAACTCAAGTTTACCGTAAGAAAAGCCATTAACTTTTTGTATATCTAATTTAGAAGCTTCAATATTTAATTCTTGAAGTTTAAGATTATTATTGTTTTCTAAAGTTTGTGAAATTACATCTTCATAATTTATAGTTTGAGATAAACCATATGAATAGAGTAATAATAAGTATAAGTAAAATTTATACATATCCCATCCTAAAGCCTTTTTTTGAGGGGATTATACAAGAAAAAAATTAAAAAAAGTAAAAAAACAAATATTACTTGTAATTATCTTCTTTTTTCTTTGTTAAGTATGCTAAAAGTAACACTACTAATGCAATTATACCAAAACTTATTACTTCATTCTCTAAATTTTCCATTTTTATTCTTGAATTAAAAATTTACCAATTGATTTATCTTTTTTTAGTTTACTTGCATCAACAACTACACCATGCATAGCTAAGTAAATTCCATCTTTAATATCTGCACTTAAAAAACCTAGTGCCATTGAAAAATTCATTGTTGCTTCAACTTCATCTATACTCATTGGAACCATTGCTCCAGTAAAAACAATTTTCTTATTTTTTACTTGTTCTTTTAAAAATGCTGATGTTAAATCAACTGTATCAGTTCCATGAATTATTATAATTTTCTCATTTTTTGATTCTATTACAGCATCAGTTATAGTTTGTCTATCAATATCAGTCATATCAAGACTATCTTTTGAAACAATATTTTTGATTTCAAACTCTACATTATGACAAGATTGTGTAATCTTGTCTAATGCTATATTATCACTTGGTACTTCAAGTTGTCCTTTTATTGGATTATATCTTTTATTAAATGTTCCACCAGTATTTATAATAGTTATATTCATTTTATTCCTTAAATTTTTACCCTTGATAGTTTGTTACCATATTTTTTGGATGAAGAAGTTTATCTAACTCCTCTTTTGTAAATAGTTCTTGCTCTAAAATAATATCATATATTCTTTTATTTGTTGCAAGAGCCTCTTTTGCTAATGCAGAGCTTTTTTCATATCCAAGAATTGGATTTAAACAAGTTACTATTGTAACAGAATTTAAAATATTTTCCATACAAACATCTTCATTTGCCGTAATCCCTTTAATACATTTATCTGCAAGGGTATGAAATGATCTTCTCATAATATTAATTGATGTAAATAGTTTATATGCAACTAAAGGTTCAAATACGTTTAATTGTAATTGTCCACCTTCACAAGCAATAGATATAGTAGTATCAGCTCCAATTACTTCAAATGCTACTTGATTTACAACTTCTGGAATTACAGGATTTACTTTCCCTGGCATAATTGAACTTCCCGGTTGCATTTTAGGAAGATTAATCTCATTTAATCCAGCTCTTGGACCAGAACTTAAAAGTCTTAAGTCATTACAAACTTTTGAAATTTTGATTGCTACTCTTTTTAAAACACCTGAAATATGAACAAATACACCTGTATCTTGTGTTGCTTCAATTAAATCCCCAGCACTAATATAATCAACTCCAGTAACTTCTCTTAGGTTACTTATAACTCTTCTTTGATATTTTGCTTTTGTATTTATTCCTGTTCCAATTGCAGTTGCTCCAAGATTTACTTCTTTTAATAAAGTTTGACAATCTTTTAATCTATTTATGTCCTCGTTAACCATAACTGCATAGGTCTTAAACTCTTGACCTAAAGTCATAGGAACTGCATCTTGAAGTTGTGTTCTTCCCATTTTAAGAACATCTTTAAACTCAATTGCCTTTTCATCAAAACTATCTCTTAAATATCTAAGTGAATCTTTTAATTTATATATTAATTCATGTAGGGTAATTTTAATTGCTGTTGGATAAACATCATTTGTAGATTGAGACATATTTATATGATTATTTGGATGAATAATCTCATATGTACTTCTTGCTTCCCCCAGAATCTCTAAGGCTCTATTTGCAATTACCTCATTTGCATTCATATTTGTTGAAGTTCCTGCTCCACCTTGAATAGGATCAACAATAAATTGATCATGATATCTTCCATCAATAATCTCATTGCATGCTTGAATAATTGCATTTTTTTGTATATCTGTTAAATCACCTAACTCATAATTTGTTAAGGCACAAGCTTTTTTTACTTTTGCTATAGATTTTATAAATGTTGGAAATAAAGATAAACTAGTATGAGTTATATCAAAGTTTTCACTTGCTCTTAGTGTTTGAATCCCATAGTAAGCATCTTTTTCAATCTCTTTTTCCCCTAAAAAATCTTTTTCGATTCTGAATTCTTTTTTCACTTTTTCCCTTTTTTTAAATAATTAAAAAATTATAATATATAAAAGTAGGGAAAAAGTGGTCATTTTAGATATTTAAGGCATAACCTTCTTGAGGTATATTTTTTATAATATTTATTGGCAATTTTGCCCTTAATTCTTTTATAAAAGATTTTAAAGCATGGGTTGTCATCTCTTTATCTGTCCAAAGCTCTTCTTCAATATCTGTATATGATAATATTGAACCATTTCTTTGGTATAAAAGCTCTAAAAACTCTTTTTCCCTTTTTCTTAAAATAATAGGTTCTTCATCTTTATAAAGTAGTTCCCTTTTATTTAAATCTAAAGCTAAATTCTCGCATAGGACAATAGGTTTATGGGACTTTTTTAAATATTTCAGAAGAGCTGTATTTAGTTTTTTTAGATTTAGAGGTTTCAAAATAAAGTGGTTGATATTTAAATTTATTAAATCCATGAGATACTCTTCATTTGAATAAGCTGTTAGCATAATGATTGTTGTTGACATATCATTTTCTCTAATTCTTTTAACAAATTCTATTCCATCACAGTTTTTCATTTGTATATCACTTAAAATGATTTTTGGTTTATATTCTGAATATATTTCATAAGCTTCATTTCCATCACTTGCTTCATAAACTTCATCAAAGTAATATTTTAAAGTATCTACAATAGTTTTTCTAATTCCATCTTCATCTTCAACACACAAAATTGGTATGTTTTTTAAATTTTCTAATAATATTTCGTCCATTCTTATTTTTTATCCTATTAAAGCTATTTTAAAAACTGCACCCTCTTGGTCGTTTCTAACACTTAGTTCTCCACCCATATTTTTTTCAATAATAAGCTTTGAAATATACAATCCTAAGCCTGTACCTTTTGATGATTCTTTAGTTGAAAAATATGGGTCAAAAATCATTTCAAAGTTTTTTTCTTTTATCCCTCCTGCATTATCGCTAACAATTATTATTGAGGTATCTTCTCTTTTTTCAATTTTAATCTTTATTTTTGGATTTTGAATTTTCTTTTCAATTAAAATATCCGTAGCATTTATCAATAAATTTAAAATTACTTGGGAAAATTCAGTGGGATATCCATGAATTTTACTATCTTGTCTTACATCAAATTCAAGTTTTATTTGATTTTCACTTAATGTTGCACTAATTAAACTTAGAGCTTTTTTACATGATTCTACTAAATAAAAATCCTCTTTGATTTTATCTGGTTTATAAAAGTTTCTAAAATCATCAATGGTATTTGACATAAATTCAATCATAGTATCACTTCTTTCAATTGAGTTTAAAATATGCTCCTCGTTAACTTTTTTAAATCTAGTTGCAGTTTCAAGCTCCATTAAAATACCAGAAAGTTCAGTAAGTGGTTGTCTCCATTGATGGGCAATCATACTAATCATAGAACCCATTCTTGCTAACTTTGATTGTTGTAACATAGCTTTATCTTTTCTTTTACCCTCTGCAATCCCTTCTTCAACTTTAGAAGCTAAATTTCTATTTAACTTTTGGAGTTTATTCTCTTTGTATTGAACTTGAAGTTTATATTTTTTTATCAAATCATTTATAATAGTAGTCATTAATAGTGAAAATAAAGCCATAAAAATTAAGATAGAAACAGTGGTGAGTACAATAAATCTTTTAAATTTTTTTTCTGTTTCTTCATGCTCTTTTATTTTTAAAGATATTTTTTCCTCAATTTGTTTTTTTGTAATATTACTTTCTAAAGCATATAGTTTTTTGTACTCATTTATATCTTTCTCAAAATTTTCATTTGAGAGTTTTAAATAATATGAAAGAGTGAAAAAAGAGATAAATAATATACTTAAAAAAGGAATAGTAATAATAAAAAAAGGGATACCTTCTTTATTGAACATAAAAAACCTTTGTGTCATTTTCTTTTCCAGCTTATATAATGTCTTATTTTTACTTAAAAGTTTTGATATTTAGTAGACTTTAGTCTACTAAATATTAAAGGTCTTTTTCACCTTTTGCTCTATTGTTTTGAATAGTATCAACAATCTCTTTCCAGATTTTTTTGTCAATATTAAAATCAGTATAATCGTTATATCTTAAAACAGGTTTTTTACCCTCTTTAAGTTGTCTGTCATAACCTTTGATTAATTGTAAAACTGGTTTATAAAGTAGGGCAATTACTATTAAGTTAATAACTGCTAGAAGTCCCATAGAAAGGTCTGCAAATGAAAATACTGAACCTAAATCTTGGAATGAACCCCAAATAATAAGTGCAACTACAATAACTCTAAAGATATTAAATGCAGTAACATTACCTTTTATAAAGAAGTTTACAGAGTTCTCAGCTAAGTAGTAGTTATATAACATAGATGAAAAACCAAATAGGAATAGGGCAATTGTTACAAAATATCCTCCATAAGGACCAATATGTTCAATTAAAGCATTTTGAGTTAATAATACTCCTTGAACCCCTTCAACTCCTGGTTGATAAACACCAGATAAAAGAATTATAAATGCAGTACAAGAACAAAGAATAATTGTATCAATAAATACAGAGAATGATTGAACAATACCTTGTTGAACAGGATGGGCTACATAAGCAACAGCTGCAACATTTGGAGCAGAACCTAATCCAGCTTCGTTTGAGAACATTCCTCTTTTTGCACCTTGTAAAATAACAGCACCAATACCACCACCAATTGCAGAACTTGGATTAAAAGCTTCATGTACAATCATTGAAATTAAAGATGGAATCTCACTTAAGTTTAATGCAATAACAATAATTGCAATTAGTAAATAACCAACTGCCATAATTGGAACAATAAATTCAGAAAATTTAGTAATTCTTTTAATCCCTCCAAAAATTGCTAATGCAAAAATTAAAGTTAAAGAAATACCTGTAATCCATGTTGGAATATTAAATGAAGACTCAAACGATGTAGTTATGATAAAAGATTGTGTTGCATTAAAAGCAAAACCAAAAGTGATCATAATTAAAATAGAAATGATAACCCCAACCCATTTTTGACCTAAAGCTTTAGTTGCATAATAAGCTGGTCCACCTCTATAAACACAAGAGTCTTGAGCATCTTTTTCTTTATATAATTGTGCAAGTGAACACTCAAAGAAACTTGTACTCATACCAATTAGTCCAATAATCCACATCCAGAAAACTGCTCCTGGACCACCAATTGTAATTGCAACAGCAACACCTGCGATGTTCCCACCACCAACACGTCCTGCAACACTAAGCATTAGTGCTTGAAATGAACTAATATGTCCATGTTTATCATGTTCTGTATGTCTTAAAATACTAAACATTTTAAAGAAATATCTAAACTGAACGAACCTAGAACTTACTGTAAAAAATATACCTAATAATGGTAATAAATATATTAAAATATTTCCCCATATAAGGTCATTTAAGAAACTGTTGATTTCTGCTAACATAATTTTCTCCTTTTCAAAAATAAATTCTAACTAAGCGAAGTGGGGTAAAAGTGTCAAGAAAGATTCAAAAATAAAGGAGATTTTGTCTATAATGGTTTTTTAATTAAATAAATATTCACTAATTAAACTTTTAAATTAGAATATAATAAAGGTTATAAATGTATTGTAAAAATATTGAAGATTATGTAACAAATGAGATACCAAAAACAAATGGTGCTACAATTGCAGTTTTAACTCCAAATATTGATAAAGACTTTATTGTTAGAAAAGTTACTTTAGAAGTTGGTGGAACTATGCCAAATCATACAAATTTAATACAACATCAACAATATGTATTAAAAGGTGAGGCAAAGGTTAAAATTGGTGATGAGATAATTCATGCAAAAGAGGGTGACTTTTTATATATCCCAACTGGAGTCCCTCATTATTATGAAGCTTGTTTTGATAAACCATATGAGTTTTTATGTATGATTACTACAAAAGAGGATGAGATAACTTTAGTAGATTAAAATGTCAGTATTTTTTGCACTTTTTTCAAAGATTGTTCCTCTTTATTTTTCAGTTATATTAGGGTTTATAAGCACTAGATTATTAGGTTGTAATAAAGAAACTATTGCCAAGATTTTATTTTATATCTTAGGTCCATTAATTGCTTTTAATGCAACAATGAGTGTTAAGCTTGATAGTTCAGTTGTCTTTTTACCTGTTTTTTTCTTTTTAGCAAGTTCTATTATGGCTTTTGTTTTACTTTTTTTATTTAAAAAAGTATGGAAAGATAATACTTCAAATCTTCTTGCCTTTGCTAGTTCTACTGGAAATACTGGTCATATTGGTATTCCTATAGCTATAATTTTATTTGATGATCATCTTGTGGATGTTTTTATTTTTGCTGTTTTAGGAACAATGCTTTATCAAAATTCAGTTGGATATTTCATTACAGCAAAGGGAAGTTTTACAGCTAGACAAAGTTTAAAAAAAGTTATTCAGCTTCCTGTTTTATATGCATTTATATTAGGTTTTGTTTTTAATTTTTTAGGTATAAAAATGCCTGAGATGTTTTTAAACTATATAATCTATTTAAAAGGATGTTATGCAATTTTAGGAATGATGTTTTTAGGTATGGGGATGGAAAAACTAAAAAGTGCAAAGGCTTTTGATGTTAAATTTATTTCATACGCTCTTTCTTTAAAATTTTTACTTTGGCCGGGAATTGTTTTACTATTTATATATATAGATAGAAATTTTTTACTTCTTCTTGATGAAGGGTTTTATAAAGTAATGTTTTTATATTCTATTGTTCCTTTAGCAGGAAATACAGTTACAATTGCAACACTTTTAAACTTAAAACCTGAAATGATGTCTTTAACTGTATTTATCTCTATCTTAATCTCTTTATTTTATATCCCTATTGCAATATTTTTATTTATGTAAAAATTGATAAACTGACATCTGAAATATACTAAAAATACCTTAATTTGTTACAATAAAACAAAAAAAGGCTTTAAGATGAAAATAGGTATTTCTACATGTTTACTTGGGATACAGTGTCGATATGATGGTCAACATTCTAAGGATAAATTTGTTTATGATGAATTGTCAAAACATTTTGAATTTAGATCTTTTTGTCCAGAAGGGCAAATATACCCAACTCCTAGAGAAGCCATTAGACAAGTAAGAATAAATGGTGAACTTATTATAAGAACTACTAACACTAAAAAAGATGTAACAAAAGAGATTGTTGACGTTTCTAAAAGTTTAGTTGATAGTATTAGTGAAGATGAGCTTTGTGGTTATATCTTAAAATCAAAATCTCCAACTTGCGGAATGGCAAGGGTTAAAATCTATCCTGATGGTGAAGGTCAAAGTGAAAATGTCGGAGTAGGAGTTTTTGCTAAAGAGCTTATGGAAAAGTTTCCTTTACTTCCAATTGAAGAGGAGGGAAGATTAAGTGACCCATGGTTAAAAGAAAACTTTTTAATGCAAGTATTTGCTTACAAAGATATCTTTGAATTTATGAAAACGCAACCAACATTTGGAGAGTTAGTTGATTTCCATACTTCATATAAATATCTTATTTATTCAAAATCACACAAGTCATATAAAGAGTTAGGTCAAATTGTTGCAAATCATGAAAAGAAAACTCTTGAAGAGGTATTAGCTTTATATAAACAAAGATTTTTGGAAGCTATTGCTTTAAAAGGTAGAACTTCAAACACTTACAATGTTTTAATGCATATTTTCGGATATTTTAAAAAATATATCACAAAAGATGAAAAAGAAGAGATTTTAACTTCATTGGAAGAGTTTAAACAACATATTATACCTTTGGTTGCAGTTATTAAAATAATAAAAATTTATGTAAAAAGATTTAATATTGAATATCTTGAAAGACAAAAGTTTTTAACTCCATATCCTAAAGAGATGGCACTTAGATCAAAAGTGGAGGCTTTTAAATAATGAAACAAATCCTTTGGTTTAGAAGAGATCTTAGAATCGAAGATAATGCGATACTTTCAAATGCAAAAGATGAAGTATTGCCAATTTTTATTTTTGATAAAAATATTTTAGATAAATTACCAAAAGATGATAAGAGAGTAACTTTTATTTATGAAACGGTTTTATCTTTAAAAAAACAATTAAAAGAAAAAGGTCTCGATTTAGCAATTTTTTATGGAAAACCAAAGGATATTATTAAAAACTTAAAAGATGGGTTTGATGAGATTTTATGCTCATGTGATTTTGATGATTATGCAAAAAATAGAGATAAGCAAATAGAAGAGTTTTTACCAATGAAAAGGTTTTACGATTCTTTTATCACCCACCCAAATGAACATTTAAAAAATGATGGTACCCCATATAAAGTTTTTACACCATATTATAAATCTATGAATATGATAACTACTTCTAGTAGTATAGAAACATATAAGTTTAATGAATCACTTAAAAAAATAGAGTTTGATTATGAAACTATTCCAAGTTTAGAAGATATGGGTTTTGAAAAAGTTGAGCTTCCTGAGTTTTTAACTAAAAATGTTTGTATATTAATGGAAGAATTTACTTCAAAATTAGAAGAATATCAAGAAAATAGAGATTTTTTCTTTAAAGATGGAACTTCAAAACTATCTGTGCATTTAAGATTTGGAATAGTATCTCCTAAACAATTATTTAATTACTACAGAAAATATAATTATAGTGAGGGTTTTATTAGAGAGCTTTTTTGGAGAGAATTTTACAATTATATTTTATACCACTTCCCATATTCACAATTTGATAATTTCAATGGTATGAGTATAAAGTGGAATGAAAATGAAGATGATTTTATAAAATGGTGTGAGGGAAATACTGGTGTTCCTATTATAGATGCAGCTATGAGACATCTAAATGAAACAGGAACTATGCATAATCGTCTTAGAATGATTGTATGCTCATTTTTAACAAAAAACCTTTTTATAGATTGGAAAAAAGGAGAAGGGTATTTTGCTTTAAAACTACTTGATTACGAATGTTCATCAAATGTTGGTTCTTGGCAATGGGGAGCAAGTACAGGAGCAGATGCTGCACCATATTTTAGAGTATTTAATCCTTATACACAATCTTTAAAATTTGATAAAGATGGGATATTTATCAAATCAGTTATAAAAGATTTTGAAAGTTTATCCCCTAGACTTTTTCATATTGAAAATGGTGTTCAATCAAATTTATTTGTTGATTATCCAAAATCTATGGTTGATATATCATTATCTAGAAAAATGGCAATTGACAGATTCAAAGAGGCTAAAAATGTGTAGATATTATGAAGTCTGCGTAATTGGCTCTGGAATGGGAGGTAGTATGTTTGCCTCACTTAACAAAGATAAAGATATTGTTGTCTTTGAAAAAGATTCAAACTTAGGTGGATGTGCAAGTACTTTTAAAAGATATGGAAGTTATTTTAACAGTGGAGCAACTACCTTTGTAGGATATGAAACAGGACATCCCGTAAAAGAGATTTTTGATAATATTGATTATAAACCTGATATTAAAAAAAGCAATATAGCTTTTAGAGTTTTACAAAATGAAAAAACAATCGATAGAGTAAAAGATTTTGAAGAGTTTTTAGACCAAATAAATAAAGCTTTTCCTAATAAAAACAATAGAGTTTTTTGGGCAAAGATAAAAGAACTTGATGAAAAGTTTTGGCAAATACATGATATCTATTATGGAAAATATTCTTTAAAGTCATATATACTTAGTGCAAATACATTAATAAAACTATTTAAAAGTTTTAATATTGAAGTATTTAAAAGTGCAAATAGTTTTATAAAAGAAACCCTTGGAGATATAAGTTTAGAATATCAACATTTTATTGATGCACAGCTTTTAATTACTTTACAAACAACATCAAAGGATATATCATTACTTTCTTTGGCATTAGGACTTTCATACCCTTTTCATGATGTGTTTTATGTAAATGGTGGAATGGGTAGTTTATTTGATGGATTACTTGAAAATATTGAAACTAAGAAAAAAGAGGAGATTATGAAAATAGTTTTAGAAAAAGACTATTTTAGACTTATTTCAAATAAAGATGAATATTTATCAAAAAATGTAGTATTAAATTCTACTATTTATGATAGTGGAAAACTTTTTGAAGATGAAAGAATTAAAAAATATTATGAAAGCTTTGACTTTAATGACCAAAGTGCTTTTGTGGTAAATTTGGTTTTAGAAAAAAATTATGATCTTTTACACCATTATTTAATAATTCTTGATGAGCAAATACCAAATTGTATTTCAAATTCATTTTTTATCTCTATTAGTAGTAAAGATGATGAAAAGATGTCAAATAGAGGTTATTCTATAACTATCTCCTCTCATACTAAGGCTTCATTTTGGAAAAAATTAAATAAAGAAGAATATGAGCTAAAAAAAGAACAAACTCAGGAGTTTATAATCGATAAACTATTGCAGAAACTTAATACTATAAAAAAAGAGGATATAATTAAAAAATTTAGTGCTTCTTCCCTTACTTTTAACAGATATATAAATAGATATAATTGTGGAGGTAGGGCTATCACTATGAAAAATGTTTTTTCTACTCCAAGTGCTAAAACACCTTTTAAAGGTTTATACAATATAGGCGATTCAGTATTTGCAGGTCAAGGTTGGCCTGGTGTTGCAATTGGGGTAAAGGCTTTAAACAAGGAATTTAATGGATAGAATAAAATTAAAAATTTCAAAAAAAGACTGGCTTTATATAGTATTTATTGGAACTAGTTTTGGGTTTTTAATCTCTTGGTTTTTTTATTTTTTAAATGAAGAATTTAAAAATATATATACAGTACTTTTTAGTAGTTTAACAGCTTTTTGTATCTCTTTATTCTCATTTGTATTTATTACAATTTCAAATGATTTTATTCTCCCAAAATTAAAAGAGAAATTCTGGTATTTGATTAGTTTCATTTTTTCTTTTTTATCTGGATTTTTAGGTTTTTCTTTTAGTTTTTATCTTGGTTCTTTTTTCAAAATTGAAATTGTAGAGTTTATAAGTGCTTATTGGTTTTTTATCTCTATAATTATTGGTTTTTTAACTTTTTTAATTGGATTGATTTTACACCAATTTGTATCAATGAAACATAGATATGAAAATATAAACTCACAAGTTTTAGAAACAAAAATCAAAGCTTTGGAAAATGAATTAAATCCACATTTTTTATTTAATGCTTTAAATTCAATTTCTGAACTAATTTATGTAGATAAAAAAGATGCAGAGAGGGCAACCCTTGAGTTGTCAAGATTTTTACGTAATGCTATTACTAAAGAGAGTTTAATACCAATTAAAACTGAAATTGAGATGGTTAAAACCTATTTAAATATTGAAAACATTAGGTTTGAGAATAATATAGAATTAAATGTTGAGTTAAATGAAGATGATGAAAATATTTTAGTACCTAAGTTTTCTATTCAGTTGTTAGTAGAAAATGCAATTAAGCATGGATACAATAGAAATAGATTGAAAATAGATATATTAGTCTCTTCAAAGGAGATTATTATTATAAATAATGGTAAACTATCCCAAAGAATAAAATATGGAACAGGTTTAAATAATCTTGATAAAAGATTAGATTTACTTAATGTTGGGAGATTAAGCCATCAAGTAGATGGTTCTAATATGAAATTTATAATAAGCTTGAAGGATTGATATTGAAAGTATTGATAGTTGATGATGAAAAACTAGCACTTAGTAGGTTAAATAGACTTTTAAATGAAGAAGGGATTTTAGATGTTACTGCTTGTTCTAGTGCTATTGAAGCAATAAAAGTTTTAACCAAAGAGAAGTTTGATGTTGCTTTTTTAGATATATCAATGCCTGAAATGAATGGTTTAGAATTAGCAAATACTATTGTAAACTTAAATCCAAAAACTTTTATCGTATTTCAAACTGCTTATGAGGAACATGCCCTTGAAGCTTTCCAAAGTGGGGGTATTGATTATTTACTAAAACCTATTTCCAATGAATCAATAAGAAACTCATTGAATAAAATGGAAAAATATATTGTAAAAGCTGATGAAACAAAAAAACTTGTAGCAAAAAGAGGAAATAAAATCTATCTTATTGATATAGATGATATTTTTTATATTAAAGCGGACTTAGATGAAGTTATCATAAAAATCAAAGATGCCGATGCCTATTTACGAAAAAAGATTGGTGATATGCAATCTGTATTAGAAGGGAAAAACTTCTTTAGGGTACATAGGTCATATATTGTAAATGTAGATAAAATTAAATCTATGCAAAGTGTAGAACAATCTAAACTAGAGATATCATTTAATGGAATCGATGATATTGTAACAAGCTCTAAAGATGGGGCAAAAGACTTTAGAGAATATCTAGATAAAAGAAGCTTTTAAAAATTTTAACTAACAAATAAAATATACTAATAAATCATAAATATACTATAATTTGTAAAATTAAATTGCAAAGGAGTGAATATGAAAACTTTAGCAATAACTGGTTCAAGTGGTTTTGTTGGTACTAGTATAAAAAACAGATTTGAAAATAAGGGTTTTAAAGTAATAGGAATAAAAAGAGAAACCCTTAAAGATATAAATGAACTTACAAAAATTATAGAAGAAGCGGATGTTGTTATTAATCTTGCTGGTGCAAATATTATTAACAGATGGACTGAGTCTTACAAAAAACTATTATATTCAAGTAGAATAGATACTACTAAAGCTTTAATCAATGCTTTTAGTAAAGCAGAAAAAAAGCCTGAGGTGTTTATATCAACTTCAGCAGTTGGTATATATGACAACGCTAGTTGTTATAGTGAAGAGGACTTTAGCTATTCAAAAGATTTTTTAGGAGTATTAGCAAGAGATTGGGAAACCGAAGCTTTAAAGGCCAAAGATTTAGATATAAGAACAGCTATATTTAGATTTGGTATTGTATTAGGTGATGGTGGAGCTTTAAAAAAGATGTTAACTCCATTTAAACTTGGAATTGGTGGTACTATTGGAGATGGTAAACAAGATTTTTCATTTATCCATATAAGTGATTTATTAGATGCATATGAGTATGTAATAGAAAATAAACAATGTGATGGTGTTTATAACTTAACAGCACCAACACCAACAACTAATTTAGGACTTACAAAAGCTTTAGGAAAAACTTTAAACAGACCTACAATATTACCAGTACCTGAATTTGCATTAAATTTAATATTTAGTGAAGGAGCTAAGGTATTAACTGATGGTCAATGTGCGAAACCAAAAAGATTAATTGATAGTGGCTTTAAATTTAAATATACTAATATAGAAGATACTATAGAAGACTTAGTAGGATAAAAAATGTTTAGGTATGAAAAAACTTCATTAATAAAAAACTGTACTTTGGAGGATTTGTATGAATTTCATCTTGATTCAAATAACTTAGTAAAAATTACTCCTCCTGATATGAAAGTAACCATGCTAAACGATAGCTTTGAAGCAAAAGAAGATGAAATTCTAAGATTAAAAACTGAAAAAAAATTTATGCCAATACCAATATATTGGGAAGTTAAAATATTAAAAAATCAAAAACCTAATCTTCTTGTTGATTTTGCAATGAAATCTCCGTTTAGGTATTGGAAACATTCCCATATCTTTACTAAAAGAGGTAATAGTGTGGAATTAAAAGATGAGGTTTTATATGTCTTACCCTTTGGTAAAATAGGTAAACTTTTTAATTTCTTTGTGGAAAGAGAATTAGAGAAGATGTTTAACTATAGACATAAAGTCACAAAAGAAATTTTATCTCAACAAAATAATATAAACTAACAAGAATTACATACAAAAAAACAGATAAATTGAATATTATCCTAATAAAAAGGATATAAGTGAAAAAAGCAATTGTATTAATGAACATGGGAGGACCAAATAACCTAGATGAGGTTGAGGTTTTCCTAACAAATATGTTTAATGACAAATATATAATTGGTGCTCCCCAGCCAATAAGAGCAATGATAGGCTTTTTTATTACAAGTATGAGAAAAAAAGAAGCTAAAGAAAACTATAAAGCTTTAGGGGGTATGTCTCCAATAGTAGGTCATACAAAAAGATTAGCTAGAAGATTAGAAAAAATAGTTGATGCTGATGTCTTTTATAAAATGAGATATACACCACCTTTTGCAAAAGATGTATTAGAACACTTAAAACCTTATGATGAAATTTATGCAATTCCAATGTATCCACATTATTCTTCAACTACAACTAAATCATCAATTGAAGAGTTTGAAAAATGGGCAAAAAAATTAGGAGTTAAAGGTAAAATTAGAACCCTTGATTCCTATTACGACCATGAGTTATATAATAAAGCAATAGTAGAAAGAATAAAAGAGTCTTTAGGCTATGACAATCCTGAAGAGTTTGAATTAATCTTTTCAGCCCATGGTTTAACTCAAAGAACTATTGATAAAGGGGACCCTTACCAAAAACATATTCTTGCAAATGTAGAGTGTGCAAAAAAAGAGTTAGAAAAACAAGGTATAAAGTTTAAAAACATACATACAGCGTATCAGTCTAGACTTGGACCTATGGAGTGGATTAGACCATATATGGATGATAAACTCCATGAGATGAAAGATAAAAAAGTTATCGTTTATCCAATATCTTTTACAGTAGATAACTCTGAAACACAATTTGAACTTGATATTGAGTATAAAGAGATTGCTGATGAGGTTGGAATAAAAGATTATAGAGTTGCACGTGCTCCAAATCATAATCAATATTTTCTTGAAACATTAAAAGATTTATTTGAAAATAGATGTGCATAAGCACAATAGAAAGGAGGGATAAATGACAAAAATAGATGTTGCCTTAGAATGGTTTTTAAACCCTGACCATCTACCTATGATTGTTGGGATAAAAAAAGGTGTTTATAAACAATTTGCTCTTGATGTAAATATAATTGTACCAACAGAACATTATGATGGATTTGAAGAGTTAAAAAAAGGTACTATTGATATACATTGTAATGAACCAATTCATTTATTTGAACACTATTATGAGGGCTTGAAATCATTGGGTTGCTTCTTTGAGACTAGAGGTGGTGTGATGATTAGAAAAGATAGGCTTGAAAAACTAAAAGCTAATGAAAAAATTAAAATTACTACACCTGCAGCTAATGAGATAACAAATAAAATTGGTTTTGAAATTTTAAAAAGATATGCAAATGTTAACAACTTTGAACTTGATTTTGAAAATGTAGAGTTTGTACAAACAGATTTTTGGCATATAACAAATATGAAAAATGATGAAAGCTTTGATGGTGCATGGTTATGCTTTTATAATTTTGAAGGTATTGAAGCCGAATATGAAAACTTTGAGAATATTTTTATTGATGATTATCTATCTCCTTTCCCTAACTTTTCAGCTTTAGAGTTTATGAGTTCAAAAGAAATTTTAGAGAAAAAAGGTGATGAGATAAAATTGTTTATAAAAATCACCAATGATATGATTAAATATTGTAAAGAGAATATTGATGAGGTAAAAGCGTTATATTATGAATATTCTAAAGAGGAGAAATCCTTACTTATGGATAAAATTATTGAAGATACAATTCCAAGATTTAAAGATAAAATCAAATCTAACAACAAAAAATGGCTTGAATTAACAAACTTTTTAGAAGAGCTTGAAATTGTTAGATTAGAAGAATCTCAATACAATTCAATTTGGAGCTAAGTTGAGTATTTTTATTTTATATCCCCATCAACTATTTGAAAATATTGAGAACTTAAAAAATAAAAAGGTTCTTTTAATTGAAGAGCCTTTGTTTTTTACTTTATATACTTTTCATATTCAAAAACTTATTTTTCATAGAGCTTCAATGAAGTTTTATGAAGAGTATTTAATACAAAATGATATAGATGTGGAATATTATGAAGATGAAAGTTATTTAGATATTTATAAA
This sequence comes from Arcobacter arenosus, assembly GCF_005771535.1. Lineage (NCBI taxonomy): Bacteria > Pseudomonadati > Campylobacterota > Epsilonproteobacteria > Campylobacterales > Arcobacteraceae > Arcobacter > Arcobacter arenosus. Next base: position 19,370 of record NZ_VANU01000004.1, on the reverse strand, counting down.
GAAAAAAAGGTATCTATTTATGATGTTGTGGATGATTGGTTATTAAAAAAAATAAAAATAAATTTTAAAGATCTAAGTATTTTTGATAATCCAAATTTTTTAAATGTAAGTGATGAAAATAAATTTTTACATAAATATTATATAAATAGAAGAAAAGACTTAAATCTATTTATAGAAAAGGGGAAACCTTATGGTGGGAAATGGAGTTATGATAGTGAAAATAGAAAAAAGATGCCAAAAAATGAATTGATTCCTCAAATACTAAATTTTGAAAATAAATACTTACATGAAGCAAAAGAATATTGTAAAAAATTTAAAAGCATAGGAACTTGTGAACAGTTTACTTACCCCATAACTTTTGAAGAAGCAAAGGCAAATTTGGGCTATTTTTTAAAAAATAAATTTGAAAAATATGGTGTTTATCAAGATGCTATTGTAAAAAATGGCTCTTTCTTGTTTCACTCCAACATCTCTTCAAGTTTAAATGTTGGACTTTTAGATTTAAAATATCTAATAAAAGAAGCTTCAAAAGTTGATGTACCTTTTAATGCAAAAGAGGGATTTTTAAGACAAATAATAGGTTGGAGAGAGTTTATGCTCTCTATTTATAAAAGTTCCCATGTAAATTTAAGAAACTCAAATTTTTTTGGTTTTGAAAATGAGATTCCAAAAAAAGTATATGAAGGGACTACTTCCTTAAAACCCTTTGATGATGCAATAAAAAAACTAAGGCTAAGTTCTTATAATCACCATATAGAAAGACTTATGATAATTGGGAATTTATTTTTACTTTTAGAGATAAAGCCAAATAAGGTATATGAGTTTTTTATGGCAAACTATATTGATGCTTATGATTGGGTAATGGTAGGAAATGTATATGGTATGAGTGGTTTTAGTGATGGTGGGTCAATTACAACTAAACCATATATTAGTAGTTCTAATTATATTTTAAAAATGTCAAATGATTATAAAAAAAGTGAAGATTGGTGTGAAATTTGGGATGGTTTGTATTGGAGCTTTTTATATAAATATAATCATCTTTTTAAAGATAACCCAAGAATGAAAATGCAAATCTCATTACTTAATAAAATGGATGAAAAAAAACTCCTAAACCATTTAGAAAATGCAAATAGATTTAAAGAGGAGTTATTTAATGCATAAGCCAAAACTTTGTATTACAGTTTTTAGAAACAATCTTAGAATAAATGATAACTTAGCTTTAAATGAAGCTTCAAAATGTTGTGAGAATATGATATCTCTTTATTCTTTGGAACTTTTAAAAGGAACAAACTTAGGTTTTAATAAGTGTGGAGAGTTTAGAAAACAGTTTATATATGAGTCTTTAATTGATTTAAAGAAAAACTTACTTAAAAAAAATATTTGGCTTTATATCGTTGATGATATAGAAAAAACTTTAGAGATTTTAAATGAAGATTATGATTTAAGGGTTTTTTTTGAAAAAGAGATTGGAGTTGAAGAGAAAGAGTTTGAAAAGAAGTTAGAAAAATACAAGGGTAAAAGCTTTTTTAATCAAACAATGTTAGAACCATTTGAGTTCGATTATAAAAAAAGTTTCAGTCATTTTAGAAAAAAAGCAGAAAAAATGACTATAAACGAACCTGTAAAAGTGATTGATTCAAAAGATAAACTTTTTATGTGTATAAAAATTGAAGAGATTAACTTATCTTTAGATGAAAATAAAAGAGTTTTAAAAGGTGGAGAAACAGATGCTTTAAATAGGGTTGATGAGTATTTATCTAAACATTTACACACTTATTATGATACTAGAAGTTTAGTGGATGGTTTTAACAATTCCACAAAGTTTTCTCCTTATCTAGCAAGTGGATGTATTAGTGCTAAAACCTTATATTATAAAATAAAAGAGTATGAAAATAAACTTGGGGTTTCAAAATCTTCTTATTGGATTTTTTTTGAATTACTTTGGAGAGATTTTTTTCATTTAGTAATGCTTCAAAGTGGTAATAAACTTTTTCTAAAAGAGGGATTGTCCTATAAAGTTTACAAGTTTTCAGAAAATAAAGATAAATTAGAACTATTTTTTAATGCAAAAACAGGTGTTGATATTATTGATGCAGGGATAATAGAACTAAAAAAAACTGGATGGATAAGTAATCGACAAAGACAGCTGTTATCAAGTTACTTTATAAAAAATCTTGGCTTGGATTTTAGATATTGTGCTGCATTTTTTGAGGAGTATTTATTAGATTTTTCTCCTGCCTCAAATTATGGAAATTTTGCTTATCAATCTGGAGTTGGAAATGATAAACAATATAGGGTTTTTGACCCAGTTAAACAATCAAGCTTTTATGGCGGGAAAGAGTATGTCAAAAAGTGGCTTGAAAAAGAAGAGACTTTACCTGATTTTGATTATAAACAAATGGCACTAGATGTAAAAGAAAAGATATATAAAATAAAGGATTAATAATGATAAAAAAATTAATATTAACTGTAGCTATTATTTTTTTTGTGGGTTGTTCAACAAAATATGAGAATCTATCAACAGAATCTAGAGTTGATTTAAACAAATATTTAGGTACTTGGTATGAAATAGCTAGATTTGAACATTTCTTTGAAAAGGGATGTAAAAATGTTACAGCAAATTATTCTTTACTTGAAGATGAACAAATTAGAGTAATTAATAGATGTACTAAAATAGAAAGTGGTGAAAAGAAAGAAGCAAAAGGGGTAGCATATTCTACTGATAGTACAAACTCAAAATTGAAAGTTAGTTTTTTTAGACCCTTTTATGGGGACTATTGGATAATTTCTTTAGATAAAAATTATAAATACGCTTTAGTTGGAAGTCCAAGTAGGGAGTATCTATGGATATTAAGTAGAACTAAAACAATTGATGAGAAAATAAAAAAAAGATTAATAGATATAGCCTTCAAAAATGGTTTTGACACCTCAAAGTTTATTTGGACAATACAAGAGTAATTTTATAATCAAATTATCATATAATATCTTATAAATTTTATATTATAAAAGAGATAATTTGATTAAACAAATTTTAGTTTTATGTTTTTTTCTTACAAGTTTATACGCAGATAATATTGTAATAGGAAAATATGATCGAGTAGATTTACCTTTATTAAATTTAAAGGATATAAGAGCAAAAGTTGATACTGGAGCTAAAACTTCATCTTTACATTGTAGTTTTATTGAATCAATTGATGATAAATATGTGGTTTTTGATGTTCTGGATGAAACTCATAAAAAATATGAAAATGAAAAGTTTAAACTTCCAATTAAAAGAGTTGCAAAGGTTAGAAGTTCCAATGGAATTTTAGAAAAAAGATACGTTATATTAACAAAAGTTTTTATTTTTGGAAAATATATAGAAACTGAGTTTACATTAACAAATAGAAAAAAGATGAATTATCCTATTTTATTGGGTAGGGAATTTTTAAAAAAAGGTTTTATCGTTGATGTAAGAAAAGAATATATATCTTTCAAGAATAAAAATTAAAATAAAAATTTAATTTTAAATAATTTTATTATAAAAGGTAAGTTTATGGTAAAATGAAAATAAAAGCAGAAAAATAGGAAAAAAATAATGAAATACTTGAAGCATTTTTCCTTTACAAATATTATACTTTTTGTTTCTTTTTTCTTTACTTTTAGTTTAACACTACTTTGGTTTTTTGAAGTAAGGTTTAGTTCTGAACAAATTATCAAAAATTACCAAAATATGCAACTAGAACAAAGAAAAACTCTACTTAAAAATCAAGTTGAAAATGCAATTGATTATATAAAATATAAAAGAATAAATGCAGAAAACAATCTAAAAGAAGTTTTGAAAGATAAAATTTATGATGCCTATCATATTGCAGATAATTTATACAATAAGTTTAAAGATACAAAATCAGATGAAGAGATTATTTCAATAATAAAAGAGTCTTTAAGAGAATTTAGATTTTTTGATGGTAGAGGGTATTTTTTTATTTTAAAATTAGATGGGGAAGCTATTTTACATCCTATCTTTCCTCAATATGAAGGCACCTATTTTCTTAGAGATTATAAAGATACCCATGGTATAAATCTTCATAATTTATTTAAATACATTGCTTCATCAAAACAAAAAGAGGGATATGTTGAATATTACTTTTATAGAACAGACAATAAGGAAAATGAAAGTAAAAAAATTGGTTTTATAAAATATTTTGAACCTTTTGATTTATATATAGGAACTTCTGAATATCTTAAAGATTATGAAAAAATTGTTCAAAATGAGGTTCTAAATAGATTAAATGAAGTGAGGTATGGAAAGTACGAATATCTTTTTATAAACAATTTAGATGGGACAGTTTTAATGAATCCCTTAAATCCTCAACTTGTAGGGAAGAATATGCTAAATTTTAAAGATGAAAATGGTTTATTTGTTGTAAAAGAGTTTATTAAAGTAGCAAAGGAAAAAGAGGGTGGTTTTGTTAAATATATTTGGAAAAAGCCTGATTCCAATGAAAAAACAACTAAATTTACTTATATAGAAGGCTTTAAACCCTGGGATTGGTATATTGGAAGTGGTTCACATTTAGATGATATTAAATCAGAGATATTTTATAAAGCTTTAAAACAAAAAGAGGAACAAAAAAATAGAATTTATATAGTTGGGTTTTTAATGATTTGTTTGACTCTTTTATCTTTATATTCAATGATTTGGTGGAATAGACGCATTAGAAAATCAATAGAAGAATTTAATACTTTTTTTGAAAAATCAAGTAGTAAAAAAACAAAAATAGATAGTAAAAAAATATTATTTAAAGAGTTCAATCAAATGGCAGTTTATTTAAATAATATGCTTGAATCAAAGGAAAAATTAAAAACTCAATTGGAACATCTTGCTATTACTGATAAGCTTACAGGTATAAATAATAGATTGAAAATTGATGAGCTCCTACAAAATGAGATAGTTCGTTCAAAAAGATATAATCATGCTTTTGGATTTGCTATTATTGATATTGATAATTTTAAGAGTATAAATGATAATTATGGGCATCAAGTAGGTGATAGTGTATTAATTAAAATTGCTAAAATTTTAAAAGAAAATATTAGAAATGTTGATTACCTTGGAAGATGGGGTGGAGAAGAGTTTGTTATAATTTGTCCTGAAACTTCATTAGAAGGAACCTTAAAACTTATGGAAGATTTAAAAAAGATAATAGAATCTGAAAGCTTTGAAACTGTGGGAACTGTTACAGCAAGTTTTGGATTAACATTATTTGATTTAGAAGATGATGCTAGTACAATTTTAAAAAGAGCCGACGATGCATTATATAAAGCTAAAGATGATGGTAGAAATAAAGTTGTAGTTCTTTAGTTTTTACCATGGTCCTTTAAATCTAATAGGTTTAAAGTCAACTTTTTTTTCATGTTTTGTTATTCTATCTTGAACTCTTTTTCTCCATCTTTTAAAGCCATTTTTTGATATTAATTTTCTCATTAGATTTTTAACTTGATTTTCTGTTAGACCAAACTCTTTTTTTATACCTTCAAAAGTTGTTCTATCTTGCCAGGCCATTTGTATAAGTCTGTTTTTATCCTCTTCATTTAGATTGATTTTTTTCATTTGTAAAATACCCTTATAAATCCTAATAAAAATAAAACAATTGATATCTCTTTAGGCTCAAAGCCATACATTAAATAAAACATAGAAGCTAAAACAAAACCAAAAGATATTGCGTATGATTTAAGAACTTTCTTTAAACTTGTGATTATGTACTCAAGCTGGTTTCTACTTACTTCAACTTCAAGTGTTCCTTCACTAGCTTTTTTTACCATCACTTTAAAATCTTTTATGATAAATGGTAGTTCTTTTGCTTCCGCAATAATTGTCTCACTTATGGTACTTTTAGTTCCTAAAGCCTTTGGCAGATTTTGAGTCAATATTGGCAAAATGTCTTTTACCCCGTTAAAGTTTTCTATATATGTTGTGCCAAGACCTTCTATAATTGCACTTACCCTTAAAATATAAATTGCATCACTTGGTAGTTTAAAAGGTAAATCTCTTGTAGTTTCAAGAATTTCAAAGGCAAGCTTTTGCATAGATTCACTATCTAAATTATCATTTGAAAATATATCAAACATTTTTGAAGTAAACTCTGCTAATTCACTTGTTGGTGCTTCATATGCAATTGTTCCTAGTTTTTTACTTGCACTAATATAAGTTTCATAATCTTTTTCATTTGCTGCTTTAATAAGCTCAATAATAGCTATTCTTTTGTCATTTGGTACAGTTTTAACCATTCCAAAATCAAGTAATATAAGTTCACCTTTTTTATTTACTAATAGGTTACCTGGGTGTGGGTCTGCATGGAAAAATCCAGTTATCAACATTTGAGTTGTATAAAAGTCAACTAAGTTTGAGATTATTGATTTAAAATCAATATTGTTTTTAAATATATTTTCTTTATCATCAAATCTAAATCCCTCTTCAAAACTCATAACCATCGCATCATCACAAGAGTATTTTTTATAAGCTTTTGGGAATTTAACTTTTTGTTTTTTGTAAACTCTTCTAAAGTTTTTAAGATTTTTTAATTCTTGGTTTAAACTAATCTCTTCAACTATCATTTTTGAAAATTCAGAAACTACAGCTTCTATAGAGTTTTTTGTATAAGAAGAGAATAGGGGTTTAAATAAAAAGTTAAAAATCGAAATGATTTTTATATCTGCTAAAACTTGTTCTTTTATTCCAACTCTTCTTAGTTTTACAGCTACCTTTTTCCCATTTTTAAGATATGCTACATGAACTTGTCCAATTGAAGCAGAAGCTATAGGTGACTCTTGGAAACTTTTAAAAATATCTTTATCTTTAAAAGCTATATTGTATACCTCATTAAATTGTTTATGATTCATAGGAGGGATTTGGTCATGGAGATTTTTTAGTTCATTAAGATACTCTTCTGTAAAAAAATCAGACCTTGTAGCTAATACTTGGGCAAGTTTAATAAAACTAGCTCCTAGTTTTACAATAGTCTCCTTTAGCTTTTTAGGTTTTAAAGGTTTTAGTAGTAAAAAACTTTTTTTTCTTTTTATTACTAAATATATTGTTAATAAAAATGTAAATACTTGATAAACCCTTAATGGTGAAAAATATTTTATAACTTATCCTTCTAAATTTTTCTAATTGGTTCAGGTAATGGTTTAGCAAAATAATAACCTTGAAGATAGTCAACACCTATCTCTTTTATTATCTCTAACTCATAAGCTGTTTCAATACCTTCAGCTAATATTTTAATACCTCTATCCCTTGCTAAACTAACTAATGCTTTATAAACAGAGACTTTATAATCATCTTTGTCTATATCTTTTATAATATTTCTATCTATTTTAATGATATCAGGCTTTAGTTCAATTATCATATTTAAACTTGAATAACCTTCTCCAACATCATCTAATGCTATTTTAAAACCTTCATTTCTATAATATTCTAAAATAGATTTTAGATGGTTTTGGTCTGTTACTTTTTCTGTTTCAACAACTTCAAATATTATGTTTGAGGGATCTATTTCTAGTTGTTTTGCCCATTTAACAGTTGATTTTAAACAAAACTCAGGGTCATAAACAGAAGTTGGTAAAAAATTAATAAATACTTTTTTATTAACTTTTTTAGTAGCAGCAGTTTTTAAAGCACTTTCTCTACACATTCTGTCTAGTTTGAAGTTCATATCATTTCTTGCAGATTTTTCAAATAATTCATCTGGATAGATTAAAGAACCATCGGCTTTAACTCCTCTTGTTAAAGTTTCATACCCATAAATTGAGTTTGTATTTACATCAATTATAGGTTGGAAATACGAAGTTAAAGATTGATTATTTATCACATCAAAAAACTCTTTATCATCTATCATGTTTATATATCTTTGTAATGGTTTTGCATGTAAAACCATTTTGTATGAAAAACCTAAATTTTCATAATCGACATAAACTTTTATATCTTGTGCTGACATTTGATTAAAGTGACTTTTTATTGCATCAATATTTGATTTAAAAAACTCTTTTGTATCCTCAACTTTTATATAGTGTAAATCATGAATTTTAAATAGGTTTAAACCTAATTTCATTAAAAATATTCGGCTTTTTGCCATAAGTTCATCAAATTCACTTACAAAATATATTTTTGATGGTAATGATTCAAACCCTAGTTTTTCATTGCATTTGTCACATTTCAAATTATTTACCTTTTAATTCTTCTAAAAGCTCTACTTTTAGTCTTTGAAGGTCTTTTTTTGTAGCAAGGCCAAGTTCATTGATTATCTCTTTTAACATTGATCTAATCTCTTTTTTTATCTTTTTATCTTCTATTCTTCCCTCTGCTTCAAGATTATCAACAAATGCTTTTAAATCTTCTTTTCTTAGCATCCCTTTTTTTTCTAAAGACTTTAATTCTTTTTTTACACTTTTTCTAATCTTTTTTGTAGCACCAAGCGCTGTGAAAACAATATCATTAAACATATAAACTCCTTTTTGTAATTATTCTATTTTTAAGAAGATATTAGTAGTAAAAAAATGTAAGTTTATGATGTTTTAGTTTATGTCAGAAAGGATTATATCTTTGATTTTTTCTGATTTTCCAAAGTGTGGAAGTAATTTTAATTCTATAAGGGGATACTCTTTTTTTAAATCTTCAATAATATTTGGAAGGTCAACTAATACATGTTTCCCAGAGTTTAAAAAATATGGATAAAAACTAATATGTTTAGCACCTTTTTTTATAAAATCAACAGCTAATTCTTGGACGCTAGGAGTTGCTAGTTCTAAAAAAGCTGCTTTTTTTAAGTCATATTTAGTATCTTCCTTTGAAACTTTTTCAATTAAGTTTACAAACTCATTATTAGATTGCTCTTTTTTACTACCATGGGCTATAAATATTATTGCTTTCATTTTTTTTTCCATTTATAATTAAAATAGTTTAGAAAATTGATTACATCTATTTTCAATACTATCACTTTTCCATATGTCACTAATAACAGCTAACATATCAACATCATTTTCTAATAATTCTTTTGCATTTTTTAAAGTGATTCCTCCAATGGCACATGTTGGAATGTTTAATAGTTTTTTAGCCTCTTTTAATATCTCTTTTGATACCACTTTTGCTTGTGGTTTAGTAGGTGAAGCAAAAAAAGATCCAAAGGCAACGTAGTTAGCACCTTTTTCTTCCATAAGTTTTGCTGTTTTTAAATCACCATAACATGAAATACCAAGAATACCTTTGAAATTTTCTCTAATATAATCTATTTTTTCGTAATCACTTTTACCTACATGTAAACCTGAACATTGAAGTTTTATAGCAAGATTAATTCTATCGTTTAAAATAAATAATGCCTCATATTTTTTACATAAAGCGTCTAAGTTTATCACCAATTGTTCTATCTCTTCATCTAATGATTTTTTATCTCTTAGCTGAACAATTTTTGCCCCACCTTTTAAAGCTTCTTCTATCTTTTCAAATAGTACTTCTTTAGGGGTTAAGATATCATCACTAATAACATATAATCCATTTAATTTTATAGACATTCAAATCCTTTTTTGTGGGCAATAGGCCCTTTACCTTTTCCTAGTTCAGGGGCATTTTTAATTGCTTCAAAAACAAATTTATTAGCAACTGAAATTGCATCTTCTAAGTTTTTACCTAAGGCAATGTTAGCGGCTATTGCACTACTAAAACTACAACCTGTACCATGGGTATTTTCAGAATTCAAAAAAGCAGATTCAAATTCTATGATATTTTCATTTGAATATAATCTATCTATACTTTGAGTTCCTTTTTTTATATTTTTAATTAAAACTTTACAAGGTAAAGATTTTATCTCTTCAACTCCACTATTATTGTTTTCATTGAAGTTAAATAAACCCTTTGCTTCAAAGGTGTTTGGTGTTATTAATGTAACGTATGGAAATAAAGATTTCATATTTTCTACTGCATCATCGCTTAAAAGTTTAGAACCAGCCTTTGATACAAAAACTGGGTCAAGTACTATTGGAATATCTAAGTTTTTTATAAATTCTCTAACTGTATCAATAATTTCATTTGAAAAAAGCATTCCAATTTTTACAGCTGCAACTTCAAAGTCATCAAAAACCATCTCAAGTTGTTCTCTTACAAAATTTGAATCAATTTGACTAATACTTTTTACACCTGTTGTATTTTGAGCTGTTAGGACAGTTAAAACTGATGCCCCAAAAACTCCAAAGTTCTCAAAAGTTTTTAAATCAGCTTGAATTCCTGCTCCACCACTACTATCACTACCGGCAATAGTTAAAACGACTTTCATAAAAATCCTTATTTCATTTTTAATAATTTATCATGGAAAGTCTTTAATTATGGTAATAACAAGCTCTCCAACTGTAAATCCAAACTTTTTCATTTTTGAGTGGTTGATTATTACTCCATCTTCTTGCAAATGTAACCAATCTCTAACACTAATATCTATTGTAGAATCATTATATGGTACTCTCATAACATAATCTATCATTACAGTATTTCCTAGAGATTTCATCTTTGCAGTTCCAACTATATCATGTGCGGTTGCATCAAATGATTTTTCACCTGTAGGTTTTAAAGTCCAAACTCTTGTTAACTCTTCCCCATCATCATAAACAAACTTTTCATCTAATGTTCCAATTCCCTTTTCATCCCATGAGCCAATAAGTACACCTTTAAAGGTTCTAATAATTTGACCACTTCTATCTTTTACTAAACCATAAGCAGTCATTTTTCCATTAAAATATTCCTGTGGGATAAATTCTGGTGTTTTATCTTTAAAATCTTCTAATTGCATCTTCGTACATCCTGTAAAAAAAAATGTTAGAAATATTAATAAGGCAAGTAGTTTTTTCATGCTACTAGACCTTGGTTTAAGTGGATATTGTTATACCTTGTTAAGGTAATTTGAACTAATCCAATATTTCTTGTTAAAAATGCAGCTTCACAATAACAAAGGTACATTTTCCACATTCTTATAAAATAATCATCAAAACCAAGCTTTTTTATCTCTTCAATTTTTTTATTGAAATTATCATGCCAGATATTTAATGTTTTTGCATAATGCTCTGTAAACTCTTCCATGTGAAGTAGGTTTAAGTTTGTATGATTAGTTGTTACATCTAAAATTTTAGAAACACTTGGTAAGTGGCCACCTGGGAAGATATATTTTTGAATAAAATCAGTCCCTTTACAATATGAATCATATCTTTGGTCTGGCATTGTAATAATCTGCATAACAAGATTTCCAGATGGTTTTAATAAGTCTTCACATTTTTTGAAGAATACATCAAAATATTCACGTCCTACAGCTTCAAACATCTCAACAGCAATAATGGCATCAAATTTTCCCTCCATATCTCTGTAATCTTTTAATAAAACATCAATAGATTCTTCTATTTTGTTCTCTTTAAATCTATCCTCACATAGTTTTTTTTGTTCTTTAGATAGGGTTAATGTTGTTACTTTACAATCATATTCTTTAACTAAATGACTAGCCATTGCTCCCCATCCTGAACCAATCTCTAAAACTTTTGAGCCTTTTTTTAGATTTAGTTTTTTTGCTAAAATATCAATTTTTCTTTTTTGAGCATCAAATAATGGTTCATTTGGGTCTTTAAAAACTGCTGCTGAATACATCATTGTATCATCAAGAAAGAGTTTAAAAAAATCATTTGACAAATCATAATGTTTTGAGATGTTTTTTCTGGCCTTTGTTTTAGAGTTTTTTCTTAAGTAGTGCTTGACTTTATTTATAAAAGGAAATAGGTTATACAAAGAAAAGTTTTTTTCATAATTACTTACTGTTTGCAATGATGATGAGTTTAATAAAGCAATCTTGATCAATGAGGTTAAATCATCACAATCAAAATCTTTATCCATATAACTTTCTGCAAATCCTATATCCCCATAAAACATTATTCTTTTAAAAAATTTATTTGTATAAAGTTTAATTTTTGCCTTTGGGTATGAAGTTTTTCCATATTTTTTAATCTCCCCATTTGGGTATATAACTTCTAAACTTCCAATTTCAATTTTTGATAAAAAATTTTCCCCAATTTTTTTCCAGAAAGCTTCCATTTTATATTCTCCTTGTTTGATCTTGTGGAATTGGTTTAGTCCATTTAAGACCTTTTAACCTTAATTTTATACTTTGGTAGATTGTTCTTGTAACAACCCAAAAAGTTAGTAGGGTGTGTTTAAAAAACAAGTTCATTGTTTTTTTATCACTAAATTCTATTTTTTTAGTTATAAGGTTTGAAACTAAAACCTTTTTGCCATCTTCATATAGTTTAATTGATAGTTGAAAATCATTTTCATCATAGGTTAAATCAAAGCTATAATCCCCATCCCTTTTAAAAAAAGGGGAAACATACATATCTTTTTTAGTTTTACCAGTTAGGGTTTTTTCATTTTTCTCTTTTAATTCAACTGGATAAACAACTCTTCCTCCATTATAGTTGTGAACTTCTGCAAACATAAATGTAGGTTTATTATTTTCAAATAAAATTAATACGCTAATTGGATTAAAGACAAAACCTAAGATTCGAGGAAGGGTTATAAATCTCATTTTTGATGTTTTTTTTATTTTATATTTACTTAATAATTCATCGACATTTCTTAAAAAATCATCACTTTTGCCAAAATGATCTTTTGTAAAAAATGAAAATAGATTAAAACTATTATAAGAAAATAGCCTATTGTTATTTAACTTTTCAAAAGAGTTTAAATCAATATCAATCATAAAAAATTTGTATTTAAAATCATGGGTTTTAGGATGAAATCTTTTATGAAAAATTGAACCATCAAGGTAATTATGCTGTATCATAATTCACATCCAAACTCTTTTGCTATAGTATTTGCACTATATAAACCATCTTCATGGAAACCGTATCTCCAATATGCCCCTGCATAGTAAGTATTGTTTTTTCCATTAATTAATTCTCTTTTTTCTTGAGCATTGATTGCTTTTTGGTCAAATTGCGGATGTGAGTATTCAATTCTTTCAATCACATTATCTAAAGAATCTGTTTCATTTAAAGAAACAAAATACTCTTTTTTTGAATCTAGATTTTGAAGTAAATTTAACCAATAAGATAAGGTAACTGATTCTTCATTTCCATTTGTTTTATAATTCCAAGCTGCGTATGATTTTTTATTAGGGTATAAAGCTTTAGTGTCATTATGTAATACAGCATTGTTCTTTTTGTATTTGAAACATGAAAGAATAGTTAACTCTTCAACAGAAGGCTCATCTAAAATAGATAATACATCTGGTGCATGTAAGGCAAAAACAACTTTATCATACTCTAATTCACCGTCTTCTTTTGTTGTGATATAAACCTTATCATCTTCTCTTTTTACTGATATTATATTTGAATTTAGAAAAATCTTTCCAGAGATTTTTGATTTGATTTTATTTACATAATTTATAGAGCCATTACTAACAGTTAACCATTGGTGGTGTGTATCAACACCTAATAAACCATGATTTTTAAAAAAAGTCAAAAATGTTCTTGCTGGAAACTCATTCATTTTTTGAGTTGGAGTAGACCAAATAGATGCACCCATTGGTATTATATATCTATCTTTAAAATATTTAGAATAGGGTTTTAAATACTCTTCTAAGCTAACATCTAAATCCTTTGAGTTTGTTTCCAAATCATCATTTGCTTTTTTATTAAAATCTAAAATATCACTTATCATTTTATAATGGCTTAGATTAAATAGATTCTTTTTTTGTACAAACATCCCTTTTAATGATTGTCCATTATAAGCTATATTTGATGTTTTATCCCAAAAAGCAAAACTCATATCACTCTTTTCAATTTTTACATCCAACTCTTTAAATAGTTTTGTTAAAAGAGGGTATGTTTGATGATTAAAAACCAAAAAACCTGTGTCAACTCCAAACTGTTTACCATCATTCATAATTTGAGTTGTTCTTGCATGACCTCCTAGTCTATTCTCTTTTTCAAAAATATCAACATTATACTTTTTACTTAAAAGGTATGCTGAGCCAAGACCACTTATCCCAGCTCCAATTACTGCAATTTTTAGTTTTTTTTCACTCATTTGTATCTTCCATTTTTATCTTGCAAGGGAAATATTAATTTATCTGTATCAATGTAGTTATTTAACATTGAGATAATATCTCCTAACTTTTTATTTTCTATAGTAGGTTTTCTATTCATTATCCAAACATATTCCATATTTTCATCAACTACTACTGCAGTTTCATAATTGTCTAGATAAATAATCCTATACTCTTCAGAAAAAATCCAGTAATATGTTTTTTCCATTAAAGACATATTGCCATTAGAGCCTAAAGGCTCAACAACACCCTTATATTCTTTTAAATCTGCACCAATTTTTTCTTTAAAACATCTATTGTATACTTCAAGTTTTGTCTTAGAAATTTTTTTATATTCAACAGTAGGTGCAACACAATTTTCTTCATAACTATTATATGTTCTTGCAATTTCGTACCAAAGCCCGCTGAATTCAATTGGGTTTACATAAATCACGGGGGCTGGGGCTTTGGCGTAAGAGGGAGTTTTAGTCAAAATTATTAAGGAAACTATACTCATAAATATTACTAGGAATGTAAAATTCTTCATATGAACTCCTCTTGAAAACGATTTTATAATCAAATGAAGTTTTTTTGTATGAATATTTTGTCTTTTTATAAGATTATTTTCTTCTTTCTTTAAATTTAAGAATAAAATATAAAGAGAAAAGTTTTAAAATAACTGGTAAAAGGGCATAAAGTAAAGATAGTGTCAAAATCATATTTTGATTTATGTTGTTTTCATCAAAACCAATTAATCCTAAAATTGAGAAAGTTATCATAACAGAACTAGCAAGGGCAAGTTTTGTTAACATCGTCCATATTCCAAATGACGTAGAGGATAATTGTTTATATTTTGAGTTTTGTATGATATCACTTTGAATTGCAGTTGGAAAAGCAATATCAGCGCCAAGACTAAGGCCTGTAACAAATGAGATTAATGCAAACCATAAGATATCCCCTTGTTTTAGAAAAACTACAAAGAAAAAGCTTATGGAAGCTAAAAGTATTGATAATACCCAGACTTGTTTTTTACCTTTGCTTTTTGATAGTTTGTTCCAAAAGGGTAAAGCAATAATTCCTGCAAGAAAATATACTATTAAAATCCACTCATTAGAATTTTTGTCTTGAATAACTACTTGAATAAATAAAATAAATAGTGTTGCAGGAATTGCATTTGCTAAAGAATTAAAAAAATATCCTATTTGTAAATATTTATAATCCTCTTTCTCTTTATAAAGTAGTTTTAATATACTTAATTTTATCTCAGTTTGATTATTTGTAAATTTTGTTTTCATTTTTAAAAGTGTTATTAAAAATAAAGGGGTAAATAAAAATATAAATAATAAAAAAAGTAGGTTTAGTTTTTGGGAAAGTTGTTGGGAATCAATCATTGTAGGGGCAATTAAAGCTAAAACTAAACCTATTATTGTAAAAAGTTCTCTATTACTATTTAAGGAACTAATTTCATTATAATCATCACTTATTTCAGAAACCCATGTTAAATAAGGAACCATAATCATACTAAACCCTAAATAGATTAAAATAGAGAAAAATATTAGAAAGTATAAAGCATACTCTTTGATTGGATTTATTAGGGCATAAAATGAAAATGTGGCTAATAAAAAGCCTATAAACATTATAGGTTTTTTACTATTTAAAACCCTTTGGGATTTATCACTTAAAAACCCAATTAAAGGATCACTAAATACATCACTTAATCTTGCTAAAAATAAAACTACACCAACAAGGGTGATATTAATATTTAAATCAACAGCATAATATGTTGGAAGATAGATATATAATGGTAAACCAAGTATTGCAAGGGGCATAGCAATTAGTGGATAATAATAGTTCATTTGATTTTAGTTCTGTATTTTTGATTTTGCAAATTTTAGCAAGCTTGAAAGAATAGGGAATTTTTCATAAATATTATGTGCTGCATCCCAGTAATCTTCATGTATTAAAACTTTGTTGTTTTCATCGAAAACTACTCTACTAACTCCTGTAAATCTATTTATCTCTTTTTTATTTTTAAATGAAAAGGTAAAATCCCATTTTAAATAAGCTATCTTTTTATTTGAAACTATTTCAGTGACATCAAACTTTGTATTATCAAGGTTTTGAAACATATTTTGAAAAATATTATAGATGTTTTCAATACCCTCTACTTGATGAAAAGGGTCTTTAAAATTCACCTCTTCACTAAAATATTTTTCATATTCTTGTTTTTTTGTATCTTCTTTAATATTTTCAAAAAAAGAAGCATATTCTTCTATTTTCATTAAATCATCTTTCTTGTAATAAATAAAGAGATTTTGTAAGGAAGTATAGATAGAAATTTTAAAAACATTTTTAATTTAAAAGGAAATGAAATTTCGAATTTCTTATCATCAAATATCTCTTCACTAATTTTTTTTGCTGCATAACTAGCACTCATTAGTTGAGGCATCTCAAAATTATTTTTTGAAGTAAGTCTAGTTTTTACAAAACCATGGTTTATAACTTTTAATTTAACTCCAATGGAATCAAGCTCCGGATGAATAGATTGAGCAAGGTTTAATAAAGCAGATTTAGGTGCAGAGTAACCTCCACCTTTTGGTAAGCCAAAATATGTAGAGAGACTTAGATTCCATATCCATTTCCCAAAACCTTGGTTTTTAAAATATGGAATAATCTCACACATTAATTTTACAACGCCTAAGTAATTTGTTTCATTCATTTTAATAAAGTGCTCTTTATTCCAATTGTTTATATCCATAACTTCATAAGTTCCTGCATTGTAAAACCAAATATCTAAACCTCTGTATACTTGCCAAGCCTCTTGAATCTCATTTTTAAAGTTATCTTTACTAACATCTAAATCTAATAAATAAAGGTTGTTTTGAAATTTTTCTTGCAGTAGTTGTAAGGCTTCATTGTTATTTGTATCTCTGGAGCTTACTATTAAATAATGATTATTATTTAATAGTATTTTCACTAATTCAAGTCCAATACCGCTACTTCCACCAATAATCCAAATTCTATTATTTGTTTCCATGATAAATCTTTTTTATTTATTTTATTGAGTATATGTGTATTTTTGTATAGTTTTTATGTCCTTTTAGAGGAAAGTTTATTGTGTTTTTATAGTTATTAAGGCATCATTTAAATCATATAGAGAGTTTTAGAATGAAAACAAAAATTATATTAAGTTTAATATTTCTTACAGTTTTTCTTTTTTCTGCTGATACAAAGCAGTATCATATCAGTTTATCCTCGCAAATAATTTATCTATTTTTATTTTTTAATCTAATAATTTTATCAATCATTGTTTTTATATTGAAAAAAGGTTTTGAGAAAAAAATGGAACTTCGAAAAAATGAGTTTGATACTATATTAAATGATATTCCAGACCTATTATGGATAAAAAATAAAAATGGGGTATTTTTAGAGTGTAATAAAAGATTTGAAGAGTTTTTTGGTGCAAAAAAAGAAGAAATCATAGGAAAAACAGATTTTGATTTTGTAGATAAAGAGTTGGCGGAATTTTTTACTGAACATGATAAAAATGCTATGGAATCAGATGTCCCATTATCTAATTTTGAAAAAGTAGTTTTTAAAAATGATGGGCATGAAGAGTATCTTAAAACTACAAAAACAAAAGTTTTAAATAATAGTGGGAAAATAATTGGAGTTTTAGGTATTGGTAGAGATTTTACTGCAGAAAAAAAACTACAAGAAGAGATAAGTTTTGAAAAACAAAAATATAAGTATTTATTAGAAAACTCATCGGATGCAATCTTTATTGTTGATTTAGGAGGAAATCTTATTGAATATAGTAAATTATTTAAAAAAGTATTAGGCTATGAAGATAAAGAGTTATTAACTTTCAAGGTTACAGATTTTGAAGCTATTCATGAAGAAGAGGTGATTTTAGAAAATATAAATAAAACAAGCTTTGAACCCATAAGTTTTGAATCAAAATATAAAAGAAAAGATGGAACACTTTTTGATGTATTTGTAAGCATTGTTAGAATTAAAGTCTTTGATGAAGAGTTAGTTTATTGCTCTATGAGAGATATCTCTGCACAAAAAGAATATGAGAATAGATTGGTTCAACAAAAAGAGGAGTTTGAAACAATCTTTAATTATTCAAGGGATGCAATCTTGGTTATTGACAAAAAACTTGATATATTCAATTTTAATAAAGAGTTTATCACTATTTTTGCCTTTGATGAAAAAAACTCATTTAAAATGAATTTTTTAGACCTCCTTGTAGAAGAATATAAAGATAAACTATTAAATGGAATTAAAATAGCTCTAGAAAAAGGTTTTATTGAAAACCAAGAGGCTAATTGTATATCTTTTGATAAAAAGCTTATTCCAATTAATTATTCAATATCTTTACTTCCAGATAAACAAAGATTTTTGATATTTATAAAAGATACAACAAGTTTAAAAATTGTAGAGCAACAAACAAAACTAGCTTCAATGGGTGAAATGATTGGGAATATTGCCCATCAATGGAGACAACCTTTAAGTGCAATTACTACAAATGTTAGTGGATTAAGTTTAAAAGTTGATATGGAAATGCCAATTAGTAATGAAGAGATTTTACATTGTTCTGAAGAGGTTATGAAACAAGCTAATTATTTATCAACTACGATAGATAATTTTAGAAACTTTATCAAAGATGAAAAGGGCACTTCTTTAGTTAGTATTAAAAATGTTATTGAAAACTCTATCTCTTTAGTTCAAAGTTCATTAAATAGTTCATATATTAAACTAATAACAAAGATAGATGAAGATATTAGTATTGTGGCAAGTAAAAACGAATTATCAGAAGCCTTTATTAATATCTTAAATAATGCAAAAGATGCTTTAAAAGAATTAGTAGAAAATGAAGAAGATAGATATATCTTTATAGAAGTAAAAAGAATAGATAGAAACAGTTTAGTTTTAAGAATCTATGACAGTGCAGGGGGAATTGATTCTTCTATAAAAGATAGAATTTTCGAACCATATTTTACAACAAAATATAAATCTCAGGGCACAGGACTAGGTTTAGTTATGGTTGACAAAATCTTAAGGGAAAGACATAACTTTAAATTAGATGTATACAATAAAAAGTTTACATACAATAATAAAGAGTATGTAGGGGCATGTTTTGAAGTAATAATTACCTGTACAAAACTAGACTTGACCTGACACAGCACAATTTCTCCTGAAATTTTTTGTCAGTTATTTCATGACGCCGTATCTTGTGACTCTGTAGGATTATAACCAATCATCTTGACTTTGGCAAGA